>NZ_JAODJG010000028.1:0-4955 GCF_028156745.1 Streptococcus gwangjuensis | reverse complement strand
GCCTATATCTACTTTAATCCCCATTCTTCTCCTCCTTCTCCTCATTTTGTAATTCAAGACGGCGTTGTTGAAAAAGAAGTTCCTCTTTTTCGCCCTCTAGCTTGCTCATTGCTTTTTTTAATTCTTCTTTCCTCTCAGAGACAAAATCATCAAGTAGCTGTTCATTCCTTTTTAACATCTCTATATCTTCAAGACGATCCATCTCATCTTTAACTGATAACGGATAATAGCCTAATTCTCTATATGGAATGAAGTTCGTTTGACAAAGATCTAAGATCTCCGTCGCAACGGAAAGAAACTGATTTCTTTCTTCTTCTAGCTTTGATAATTTCGTTTGAATCTGTTGAACACTACATTGAATATCTTCTAATTTTCTAGTTTTTTCCATCCTCACTCCTTAAACAAATTATTTTGAGGAACAAATGACGGATTTGTGTATGGCGAAGATTGACCAGTTATCCCCTTATTTTGACCCGACGATAAATTATTCTGCCACATTGTACTTATATTCTCATCTACTACTTCGAATTCATTTGCGACACCATGAATTAATTTTACGAATTCACTTATTTTCGATTGAATATTTTGAGCAATAGATGCCTCATTGATGATCAATTTTCTTCCTACCGTATTAGCGGTATAATAGCTTGTCTTATCTCTAGTAACTGTACCGGCAGTTGTAATGCTATTGCTTGCTGATATAATTCCAGTTGCAATAGTACTTGCCGTGCCTTTTTCACTTTTTACTTGTCCCATGTTCAATAACCTTTTCAATTATCCTTTCTACTATCAAATCGTCAAGAGACAGGGTTGAATCTTAAGTATCAAATAATATTGTTACTTATTCTTACTAATTTTGAGTTTGATGATTTCTTTCCGAGAATGTAAATAAACCTGATCGGGATCTGGAGCCACATCTCTGCTATATATTCCTTTATCTAAGAAGGTTTGATCCATTAGGCGCATACCAAAGATGACCCATTGGACATTTGTTTTGAGGTATCTTGGAATTGGGTCAACGCTTGTTCCAATATAAGTATAATCTGTACCAATAATAAACCTCATCCCTACTCGATAACCATTCTCAAACATAAATTGAAGCTGTTGAACATTTAAATCGCTTTCGGATACAAGTGCTCTCATATTTGGTATAAAAACAATCCACTCAGATGAGATTCCTTTTTCAAGACGGCGCTCTATTTCGTAGATTAGCTGATTTCCTATGTCCGATACTTCCTTTTTACTTCCAACATAGGTTTTCACCTGATTACTATATGACTCATATTCTTGGAAAGCATCAATCAACATCATATGAACGTTAGGCATTTTAAGAATAGTTCTTAATAAATGATGAGTTATATTATCAAAAGCATCTTCTGCATTTGATACATAAGCCATGTGTTTAAATTTGCTAAGAGAGATATTGACACTTCCAACCATTTCTAGCTCCAAACCGATAGGAATCTGACCATTCTCAATAGCTTCTTGTACACTAGGCAATTTCAAAAATTCTTCCACCATCAACTCCTCTGGTACCATCGGGATGGCACTTGGGCGCTGTCCTGTCCAGGCTTCTTGGAGGGAAGCCACTTCCTGACGAAGGTTATTGAGGACTTGGTTTTCGTTGTCTCCAGAGACTGGGAGTGCCAGCTGGATGACATCCACGTCTTCACGCTTCATGAGAGCCCGTCCCTTGATGTCTTCCATGGTCATGGCAAGGGGTGTAGAGCCCACAATCGTCCGCACTTCACTAGCTTCATTTTGTGGTAGGCTCAACTGGTGCTTGAAGGCAGAAATTGCCTCATTATAGGATGCTATTCTAGCTTCCCCTACCCTTAATCAACAAGAGAGCCACATCATGAGGGTGGAACTTGACGGCAAGAGACAGGATCTTTTTGTAAATAGCAGAGCAGATAAGCAAGCCAAAAATATAGAATTTTCAAGGTACTAGAAAGAAAACGTTCTCGTTCTATTATACCACAATATCAAAAAAAACCTTCCCATAGGAACAAAGCTATATTTTTGTATCATGAATTTAGATTTATAGCTACGCTAATTCATCTTACGACATAGAACAGACAAAAAAACGAGGAGTTTCTTTAATGTCAAAGCAGCTCCTCGTTTTTGATTTTTATTTAAAGTATAGTGATTTCTTAAACAATCTCTAAAAATATAGCTTATTCGAATTTTGTTACACTTTTAATGGTTTTAAAGCTTTCAGCAAAAAGACAGAATTAACATTACTACATTCAATATAGATGAACTATGATAGTTACTCCTTTGTAATTCTATTTTATCTCTTTCTTAGGAACCGTGAGTGTTTTCGTCCATTCTCTATAAATTTCTGAAAAACGTTCCTCTTCCTCATCTGAATAGCCTACAAAAACGACTTTGTCAATATTTTCATGTTGAAAGAAAAGCGTTGATTCCGTTTGAAAGCCCATTGGGTACAAAATACCCATATAATCAGCGAATGCTTTTTCTCCAGTTTCCTCGTCGTCAAAGATAACTCCACGACCAATAATCATTAATTTCTGTGTTCCTTCTTGAAGATAGACAATACTACCTAACGGTAATAATTCTTTGTTTTTATTATTCATTTTTTAATAACTCCTTGTGTTTTTTTAAATATTTTTTTCCATACCACTCTTCGACAGTTTTCCCTTCCCACTCGCGGTATTCTTCAGGATATTTCCATTTATAGTAGCCTTCTAAAAGGAAAGGAAACTCCATAAATACAATTATGGCTATTAAACCAATATTGCCCACGATCCAACATATAAAGAGGCCAAAAACAGTTATAGAAGATGAAAAATTAATAGAAAAAGCTTTGAAAATATAATTAACAATCACAGCCAAGCCCAATATACCGGCTCCATAAATAGCAATACCTTTAGCAATTTTATCTTGTAAGGTAGGTGACTTAATTTCTCCATACATTCGTTTTTTCAAACTTCTAAGCTCCGTTCTTAACATTACATAAGTCAACAATACTTGAAGCCCAAAAAGTACTAAGATCCCCCATATTGTTAATATAGGTAAACTCATTGTTATGGCCATCAAATTAAATTCAAACATAAGCCATATCATAAAAGTTATAAAATGAAAGCGATAACGATAAGGGAGGATAAACGTCCGTTTAAAAAATTTACCCATTAATACCAATAACAACCAAATTAACAAGCAAATTAAATAAAGCTCGACTGTTAGCAAAGGATACTGAGAAACCGGTAACCTTAAATCTTTAGGATCAGAATTTTGCAATGATAGGGTAAAAGCAAGGAACATGAAATTTAAACCTATCGGAAACAACAGACTAAGAATAAAAGTTTTAATACCAAACCAAAAGGAAGGTCTCCCTTTCTTAAAGGCTTTCCCAAGTTTATTATAATAATCTTGTTTCTGATACTGTAAAAACCCATCATCTAATAAATTTAAACTCTCCTCAAAACTTGCTTTAAAAATTGATTTCTTCATACTTTTCACCCAAATCCTAATGCCTTTCCAAATCCACCTATAACGTTAGATATATTTTTAACAGTGCCTTTTATACCTTTACCAACATCATCTATCATCTCTTTCGTTCCTTTAACAGGATCATCGAAAAATTTTGGCTTCCAAGCTTTTATACCTTGAATAGCTGTTCCAACAAAGAATCCGACCCCTGCTCCAGCAGGACCAAATATCGCACCTCCAATAGTTGCGCCTTCAAGAGGACCTACACTTGAAACTGCTGAAAGTGCACCTTTTCCAACAGCTTTTCCTACATCCCTGGTTTTGCTAAATTCGTCTGCTCCACTAGAAATCGCTGTAATTCCAAGATCAGCAAACGTCATTACTGTCCCCACTTTCCCCAGAACCTTAGCTACTTTTGGGAAATATTTGAGCCCTTTTCCTAATAAGCCTGTTGCCTCTTCTCCCCCTTTTATGTATTTACCAAGTTTCGCCATTCCGGCATCTCTGGCACCTTCCAATCCTTTTTTAACAATAGTTTCTACAGGACTTGCGATATCAGAAATTCCTTCGAAAGTCTTTTGTAACGTCCCTCCCTTATTACCTAACGATTCATACCATGCCATTATATTCATAACAGAACTTACGTATTTTCTACCTTTTGTTCCTTTATCAACTGAGTCAAGCAATCCTATGACGCCGTCCGATTGTAGAAAAGCCTTAGTCAAGTTTTTCGGTGTTAGTCCAAGTATTTGGGCTCCTCTCTTAAACCAGTCATTATCTGAGATTGCCTTAATTGCATCATACAAACTCATTGTATTATACTTAACACCATCATCACCAAGTACTTCAGCTAATATCTTTTCATAGAGGTGTTGCTCAATAGCATTAACTAACGTATCTGGCAACTCTTTACCTGGATACCGTTTTCTATACTCTGCAATTGCCTTTATATCATTCTCATCTAATTCGGTTTTATTTTTAATTTTATCTAAAACATTTTGATAATTTTGAACTACCTCAGAACGCTTCGTCCACTCACTATTAATATTACTAGCCCAAGGAGCTTGTCCCTCTACTTTAAAAGTTCCATCAAACTTTCCAAAGTCACTCGTAACTTGTTCGAAACCTTGGAAAACTAAGCTCTGTAAGCTTTCTGAATCCGAAAACTGACCACTAGTCGAGCTCGCAAACGACTGCAATTTTTCTAATTTCCTTTGTAACTCATCTCGCTTACTCGTCGCATTTGAGATAACTCCTCGAACATTACTTATATATATAGGATTGACGTCCTTTAGATTATATAAACTATATAAAATAGATTCATAAGTCGAAATGGTTGTATTCTTCGCTTCAATTTGCTGTTGAAGTATCTCCTCATCTAGACTTTCTCCACCGACTTGTGAATAGTAAAGAGTCGGTAGTTCACCGGCTTTTCCTCCTAGACTCTCTGAAAAGAGGATAACTCCTCTAAGTAGGGGAACCATTATATTTTCCGCATA
>NZ_JAODJG010000027.1:0-3686 GCF_028156745.1 Streptococcus gwangjuensis | reverse complement strand
TATGCGGAAAATATAATGGTTCCCCTACTTAGAGGAGTTATCCTCTTTTCAGAGAGTCTAGGAGGAAAAGCCGGTGAACTACCGACTCTTTACTATTCACAAGTCGGTGGAGAAAGTCTAGATGAGGAGATACTTCAACAGCAAATTGAAGCGAAGAATACAACCATTTCGACTTATGAATCTATTTTATATAGTTTATATAATCTAAAGGACGTCAATCCTATATATATAAGTAATGTTCGAGGAGTTATCTCAAATGCGACGAGTAAGCGAGATGAGTTACAAAGGAAATTAGAAAAATTGCAGTCGTTTGCGAGCTCGACTAGTGGTCAGTTTTCGGATTCAGAAAGCTTACAGAGCTTAGTTTTCCAAGGTTTCGAACAAGTCACAGGTGACTTTGGAAAGTTTGATGGGACATTTAAAGTAGAGGGACAAGCTCCTTGGGCTAATACTATTAATAATGAGTGGACGAAACGTTCTGAGGTAGTTCAAAATTATCAAAATGTTTTAGATAAAATTAAAAATAAAACCGAATTAGATGAGAAGGATATAAAGGCAATCCAAGCTTATCAGAGCCGCTATCCAGCTAAGGACATACCAGAGAATGTTAAGAATGCAATACAGGTCTTTGTAGATCGGACGGAAGCTGAATTGCAAACGGTGGCCAAAGATGTCGCAAAAGAACAGGGGATTTCTGTTGAAAAAGCTATTGATTTCATTTTACAGCAGAATGAATTAGCCGACGGATCTTCAAAATTTTCGAACATCGTTGGTAAAGCTATTCTAGCTAAGGCTGAAATAAACTTTATTAACGATCGACAAATTACTTCAGAATCTAGGGGCCGTGTTAAGATAGGATCTCGTTTTCTTTATAATAAAAATACAGGGCATGTATATACTAGTGGAAGCAGTGAGTACAGTCAAGAGACAGGTAGAAATTTCGATCCTACTGATACCAATATTGGTAAGGGCTTTAAGACAACTGGCTGGCAAGTTGCTCTTGGCGATGCTGTGGATTCGGGTAAAAGTGGTTTTAAAAATTCTTTGAAATTTTGGGATGACTTCAACTTGAAAGATGTTTCACAGCTTTCAAAATGGGGAAAAGCAGGCAAAGCGTTCGGTGCCATCGGGACATTTCTTGGTGTTGAGAGGAATATCAAAGAAAACTTTTTTGATGATAAAACTTCTTCTGTTGGGGAAAAAATCCGAAATTTTGCCGTTGACCAAGGTGTTGATCTTCTTTCAGGGGCTACTGCAGCAGGGGCTGGTGCTGCAATTGGAACTTTTATCGGAGGACCTATTGGAACTGTTGCTGGGTTTGCCTTGGGGGCAGCTATTGGGTATGCTATGGACAATTTTAAGATTAATGAATTAAATAATCAATCTATAACGGATGTAGCTAAGGATGCCTTAATAAAAACAACAGATGCAATTGGCGATGGCTTAAAAACAATAGGAAGGTGGTTTAGTTAATGGCAAAGATAAATAGAAAAAATAAAGCAAAGATTACTGATATAGAAAGAGAAAGATACCATGGTCCTTTGATTACAGATGGTGTTAGTTTAGGATATATCAAGTTGTATCCGTGGATAAATTTACCATTTTGCTCATTTTTCTTTTACTGGGCCCTTATAGGTGAAACAGGAAGTCGTCAGGGATGGATTAAAGTTATATTTTTGACTTGCATCATTCTTAATGTGGTAAGTATGTTATTTGCTTTTTCTAAGTTTCTAATCAATCGATTTAAATTTTTAACCTATATTCTGATTGCTTTGCTTACCTGGAGCGCGTTAGTTTGGATCGATTTTATTGGAATGTTGATGTTTGCAATAGTAGGAGATTCAAAAAGTATAGAGGGGATATATCAATCTCCCCTTACTCCATTTTATGTAATATTGATGATGTTACTTTTTATCTTTGCATGTGGTCTCTATGCTTGGTACTATCTCCCAAAGAATCAAGGAAAAGTCTGGGCTTTTAATCAAGTAAAAGAGGGAAATAGAAAGAAAACATGGTGGAATAATTTTGCCGTAGCTTTTGCGGGAGCAACAATCATTCCCTCCCTCCTAATGGGTTATATTCAGAATGCCTTTGGTATTTTATTGGGAATTTTGTTAACCTTAACGCTGACAGCTGTTATGGTAGATGCGGTTTATGCAGCTATTTATATAAAGAAGCACCCTGATAGCGATGAATTAGTTTAGAAATAAAAAAATAAAGAAAGCAGTTAAGAGATATGGAGATGAGACCTAAAAAGTTAGCTCTTCATAATCAGTTTGGTTATGAAGAAAGTGGGTTGGGAAATGTACCAGTCGAACAGATTTGTCATAAAGTATATCCTTTATGTTGGGAGTTTATAGAGGATATGCTAGATATGGTTTTTTCAGATGGTCCAGTATATTTTAAGAGTTATCCTTTTGGGGATAAAAAAACGATTTCTATTTTTACAACATTTGGCAATGCATATACCCAAATAGATAGATATAATGGACCATTTCTTTTTCAAGAAAATCTTTTTATAGACAGTAATGATTTCGCTAGTTTTTCCTCAGAAAATTTAGCGGATTATTATGATACCTTATGTGTAAAATATGCTAAAGAAAATTTGGAGTATTTAGCTGTTTATCATGTGCTTTATCATCCTGGAAAAGAAATTGTAGTTGATGCATATAGTAGTTGGGAGGTAGAGTGATGAAATATGTTGTTGCACAAGGTGTGACCAATGAAAACATTTTTGAGGCACGGAATGTGATTAAAAAGCGTAAGACTTTTCATGTTAGTCAGATGAGAAATGAACTAGATGCTTTTATGACAGCTATTTATGAAGCAGGAGGTCATCCAGCAGGACCTATTGTATATAGCCTAAATAATGTGCCACATGAAGGAAATATGGATATTGAATTCTTTCTTCCCTTAGAGGAGGAGTTTCTTGAAGTCAAGGGGATGAAATTTTCATCTTACTTTGAAATTAATAATATTATAATGGTGACTCTAAATCATGATTATGAGGAATTAACCAAGGAAGCATATGCTAGATTGCTATGGACCTTAGAGAAGAATAACCGTGAACAACAAACCCCTTTTTATCATATTCTCCAAACAGAAGGAACAGGGCAGGTAACAGTATTACTTGGTTACGCTTATTAAGTTTGGTAAAGAGATTGCCGACTTTATATGTAAGATCTGGAAAAGAGTTATTTCATAGTTCAACACAGCAAATAGTGTATTAAGCAGCCGTGTGAATTATTATAACGATGTCATTAGTGCCTTTAATAATTTTATTACAGAGGAGGAGTTGAAAGGGGCAGCCTATGATAGCGCTAAGTCCTATGCGGAAAATATAATGGTTCCCCTACTTAGAGGAGTTATCCTCTTTTCAGAGAGTCTAGGAGGAAAAGCCGGTGAACTACCGACTCTTTACTATTCACAAGTCGGTGGAGAAAGTCTAGATGAGGAGATACTTCAACAGCAAATTGAAGCGAAGAATACAACCATTTCGACTTATGAATCTATTTTATATAGTTTATATAATCTAAAGGACGTCAATCCTATATATATAAGTAATGTTCGAGGAGTTATCTCAAATGCGACGAGTAAGCGAGATGAGTTACAAAGGAAATTAGAAAAATTGCAGTCGTTTGCGAGCTCGACTAGTGGTCAGTTTTCGGATTCAGAAAGCTTACAGA
>NZ_JAODJG010000026.1:0-129821 GCF_028156745.1 Streptococcus gwangjuensis | reverse complement strand
GAGTATGTCGAAGTAGATGGCAGCAATCGTAAGGTAGTTCAAACTGAGTCAACTCCAGCTCTAGACCGAGTGATTGAAGTTGGAACGAAACAAAGCTCTGTAGGAACAGATACTCCACCAGTTGTAACTCTTCCTGAATACCTTCTACCAAAAGAACCTGAAAAACCAATTACTTCTTCAAGTCCTGAAGAAGGGGTTAAGGACCTTGTCTTTAAACTTCCAAGCTTGGATATTATCAAGAAGGCAGTACCATTCAAGACTATCCGTCACGAAAATCCAAACTTAGATAAAGGAAAAGAGAAAGTTCTAGCAGAAGGGAAAGATGGTGCTATAATCGAGTATGTCGAAGTAGATGGCAGCAATCGTAAGGTAGTTCAAACTGAGTCAACTCCAGCTCTAGACCGAGTGATTGAAGTTGGAACGAAACAAAGTTCTGTAGGAACAGAGGCGCCACCAGTTGTGACTCTCCCTGAGTATGTTCTACCTAGAGAAACTGAAAAACCAGCTCCTGCAGTTATAACAGAAGATTCACCAAGAAAAGATGAAAAAGCACCTGTTGCTACTACAGTTAAACAAGACAAGGAAAAACAACTCCCAGAAACTGGAGAGCAAGAAGCAAATGCCTTCTTATTCTTGGCTGCTATTACTTCAGTATTGTCTCTACTCATCTTCCAAAAGAATTTCAAAAACTAATTAAAATCTTTACTTAATTCTTTTCAATGATTCTAGTTCCCCCAAAGAGAAGACCAGCCGGTCTTCTCTTTTTCTATATATAAATCAAAAAACATCCATAAATTTCTACGGATGTCTTAGTATATATAAAACAGAATGATTATTGAACTTTTTATTTTCGGAGCTTACGTAATTGAGAAATACGATCTAATGTATCACAAAAATGATGTACAGTTTAACAACAAATATACAGTTTCTTCGTGCCAGTGCAATTTCTTTTTCTATCTTGAAGATATTTAAATATTCCCAGCTATTATTTCTAAATACTTAGAAATAATTAAAAAAATAAAATATTATTTCCAAATATTTGAAAACAATTGCTATTTGTATTATACTATCTTTGAGGTAACTATTATGAACTATATTAAAAGACCACATTATTTAGACTTTTTAAGAAGACATCGTGACCGCCAAATCATTAAGGTTGTGAGTGGAGTTAGACGAGCTGGTAAATCTGTGCTTTTTCAACTCTATAAAGAGGAGTTACTAGCAACTGGGGTAGACGAGGATCAAATCATATCCATCAATTTTGAGGATCTGAGTTATTATGAACTGCGACATTTTCAAACATTATTTGCTTATATAAAAGAGCGATTAGTTGAGGAGAAAACATACTATATCTTTTTAGATGAAATTCAACATGTTGAAAAATTTGAACTGGTAGCAGATAGTCTATTCATCTTACCAAATGTAGACCTCTATTTGACTGGATCTAACGCCTACTTTATGAGTAGCCAATTAGCGACAAACTTGACTGGTCGGTATGTTGAGATAGAGATCCTTCCTTTGTCATTTGAAGAATACCTATCAGGTCAATCTCTCTCAGAGAATCTGAATACAACAGAAATTTTTAACAATTATCTCTTTAGTGCTTTCCCTTACTTATTGCAAACATCATCTTACGCTGAAAAAATTGACTATCTCAGAGGAATATATAACTCAATACTGTTAAATGATATTGTCACTAGATTGGGAAATCCAAATCCTACTATTATTGAGCGCATTGTCCGAACCCTTCTCAGTAGTACAGGTAGCTTAATATCAACAAATAAGATTCGCAATACCCTTGTCAGCCAAAATGTTTCAATATCCCACAATACTTTGGAAAATTATTTGACAACTTTGACAGATAGTTTACTTTTTTATTCTGTTCCACGTTTTGATGTAAAAGGTAGAGCATTATTGCAACGATTAGAAAAATATTATCCCGTTGATTTAGGTTTACGACATCTCTTATTACCAGACCACAAAGAAGACATTGGGCATATCTTGGAAAATATTGTATATTTGGAATTAAGACGTAGATATTCACAGGTATATGTTGGTAATTTAGATAAGTATGAAGTTGATTTTGTTGTTGTAACTGATCTTGGTCACTACGCTTATTATCAAGTCAGTGAAACAACACTTGCTCCAGAAACTTTAGAAAGAGAACTTAGACCACTAGAAGCCATTAAAGATCAATTCCCCAAATATCTGTTAACAATGGATACGATTCAGCCAACAGCCAATTACAATGGAATCGAGAAGAAAAACATTATAGATTGGTTACTAGAAAAGTAGATATGTGCTGAACCCATAAATTGATGCACAAGAATAACACTCCTGTAGACATTTAACAGGAGTGTTTTGTTATGACCATGACCGAAAAAGCTTATTCAGTAGAAACTAATGTAGCCTTCAATTGTGAGTAATAGAAAAAGAACTATACAGATGCAGTTTTTTGCTAATCTGTATAGCTCAATTTAATTATAATCTGGTAACCCTAGAGATATAGTATGGAGTTTTATTTATTCCACCATCATACTTCTTATTATTTTTCTTCAGTAGATATTTCTGATAAGGTGTATCAACCCCATCATCAAGATAAGTTTTTACTTCAATACCATTATCAGACACTACCCATCTGTTACTTGGTTCAATGTGCAACGGAGAGGCATTTCCTCCTCTCCCATTTGTAGCAACTTCATAGAAAGCTTTATCTGCTTGTGAATAAAACCATTCTACCCAAGATTTTTTATCATTAGCTAATTTACGCCATTGTTTCTCGGTATAATACTTCAAAGGTACACTTAGTTTTTTAGCAGGCGTGGGTAATAAAGCCTTAATAACATCTTCCAGTTGATATGTTTTATCACCTTTATATGTATTGTAATAATCTATCAGTTCACCTGGATTAAACTGACGCACATACAAAGAATAAGCGTTCATAACAGGTTTAGATTTTACCAGTTTAGAAAATTGATAAGCGTAACCATTGTTAATAATTTCTTTAATAGCAAATTCATCCTCAACAGATACTTTACTTATCGGTTGATCACTTTCTACAAATACCGTTCTTTTATCTTTATTAAAAATTACTGCCCTTGTTAAGCTTTCCTGCATGCGATTTTTGAAATCACGAATCTCGTTACGAACTATTTCTGGCAAATCTTTAACTGGGCGACCTGGCAAATAAAGAATAAATTCTTTTCCTGGGGATTTCTCATCGGCTATTCCGCGAGGTGCGGTGGTATCAATTCTCACACCATTTATAAACTTTGTGACCCCCACCTTAGAATAATCCAAATCAGTTAATGTCATCTTATACTCATAGTCATTCACTTTAACTAGATTATTGAATTTACCTGTAAAGTCAGAAATAGATATCTGACCTTTTGGATGATTCGGACCAGTTAACCACCAATTCGTGTCACGAAATTTTCCAATGATATTACCATCTTTGGAAATTCTCATGGATGTTCCCCACCCTCCTCTAAGATTAGGTATGTAGAATGGTTTTGTTAGTTTTTCAAATATAAATATAGTTTCTGAATTTTGAACAGACTCATAAAGTTTAGCTTCTAATTCACCATCAAATAAGGTTAATTCAGGCTCTAATTCCAAGTCTTTGAGAAGTCCCAAAGATTTAAGCTGCTCCAAAATTTCTAATTTAGCCTTTAAAGTTAGATAACCAATTTCTCTGACGAATAATTTTAGAGATGATTTATTTTTAATATAATTAATTTGATTTTTCTCATACTCTTCCCCAGTCATCGAAAACGAAGCATCTATTCCTACCCCTGCATCAGCAGAAACAGAAACTGTATCTATCCCTAATATTTTGGGTTCTACTTTTATTTCTGGACCAACTTTGACTGTGGCTTTAGCTTTGAATTCTGTGACAGTCTTTTTAAGATCTGCAGTATGCTTAGGTTCAAGAACCCCATTTTTAAATTTGATTGAGTTTTGAATTGAATATGTACTTGATATTGAAACACTTATACTCCCATCAACAGAGATCTTAAGCATTATAGGAATATTTACAGTCATCCCCGTAACTGGTGTAGCTAAAATCAATTCTCCTAATTTCTTTTCTATACTTTCTGGAGCTCTTGTTTTCCATTCTGCTGATTTACTAAATTCTAAAGAACCTTCTGTAGTAAAACTCAATTCATTATTGATATCAAAATTCATAAAATCTATTTTAGGAGTCCAGAAATTTAAATTGACAGCATTTGACCAAACCTTACCTGAAATATTGAATGATAGCGCTCCTTTGATGCTTTTATCATCATTTTTCTTCTTACCAGTCAATGAGACTGATGCTGATAGAAGAGATCCTTCAAGAGATACACTCCTAAATAAACCTTGATCTGTATTTGATGCTTTTTTTACAGTAACTCCTTCAGCTGGAATGAAAGTAGCACGGTTGATATTAGACGACCAAGCTTTTGTATTGATATTCTGTACAACCTCGTACAATGATGGCACACTATATTCAATAACTGACTGATTATTAATAGTGCTAATAGAATTGATCTTAATAGCTTTAGAAGTCTCATAAATCTTAGATGGAGGAATAATAAGAACATCACCTACTCTAGCATCAATTTCTTTAGATAATACTACTTTTTTCCCATCATCAATTTCGCTCTGATATTGACCATCATTAACATAAATTACATTGCTTTTTAGATGGTAGGCAATCATATCATCTGAATATTTTCTTCCTAATTCAAAATGACCCTTTATATTTTCAATTATCGGATCACCATAAGGCAGGGGAGTAATTTTGGCTTCGAATCCATCAGATTTCAAGGTATACGATTGATTTGTGATTAAATGAGTAAACATATAACCATCAAAATCAGTATTAGTCTCTGCAACTAGTTTATTATCTTTATAAATTGAAACAGATTTTTCTTCTATAGCATTGCTTTTACTATCAAATGCATGTCCCGAAACAACTACATCTTTTCTTGATAGACCATTTGGTTTTGTACCTATATGATAAACTTTAGTAATTAATGGTATTTCTTTAGTAATTACTAATTCCGTTTGTTGTTCTTTGTTACTTAGATCTCGTTTTTTCTTAATATTTACCGTAACATAACTAGCTTGAATATTTTGTAATTGTCTCTGACCTGCGAGAATTGTATTATCATAGACTTCTATTGTCTTAACCTGCACCAACTTTGCTCCATCTGGTGCTAGAAGATTTAGCAATGGTGTTCTATCTTTTACTAACTCACGTATTTTTTCACGGTCAGTAATGACTGTTTTATTTTCAGATTCAGTAACCTCTACTGTATAATAACTTGGGAGAGAATGTTTTTGTGTTGTTGCTTTAGATTCGTCAGCAAGAGTCGTCGCTGAGCTCGCACTTGGTACTACTTCACTAGTAGTAGGTTGAGTTGCCGTTTTCTTCGTTCCAACCAGAACAACTTTATTTTGTGGTTCTTCTCTTGTTTCTGAGATTGTTTCCTTTACAGTTTCTACATTATCCACTAGGGTAATCTTTTGAATAGAAACTTTCTTCCCAAGTTTACCTTCTGTTTCTACCTTAGTCTCACCTTCAGCTAAAGAGCTATCCTTCTTAACAACCACTTCAAACGGAATGTCTTCTGTAGTACGCATGGTACGAATAACTTTTTTTGCTTTAACTATTGTAGGCTCTGCAATAGTTTCCAAGCTAGAGTTTGAAGCCTCAACTGGAGATGTAATTTCTTCTTTTTTATCCTCTCCTACTGAAGATCCTGTTGAAGATGTTGCTCCTTTATTTTCAATTTCCGAATTTTTTTCAACTGTTGGCTTAACAGAGGTTGAATTAGCAGTTGGAGTAGTTGTAACTTGCGTCTCATCTTCCACAACTTCCTCAGACAATATTTCTACTAATGTAGATGGGATAACAACGTTTGTTTCCTTGAGAAGATCCGTAGTTGTCTTTTCTTCCGATACAGTATCTTTCTTGTAAACTTCAGTTACAGTTCGAATGATAACTAGCTGACCATCCTGAACTTCTCGTGTTTCAACAGGTTGGCTCGTGCTAACTTTTGTATAACCAGTAACATCTTCTAAAGCATTCCCAGAGTCATCCACTTTGATAATTTTATCAATAACTTTAGGGTCTACAGGCTTGACTGATTCATCTTCTTTTGGTGGAATTATTGGTTCAACCGGTTCAACTTTTCCTCTACTACTATCATCAATATCATCTTTCTCAGGTTTATCAGTTGAATTAATTGTATCCTTCATTGTATTCCTCTGAGATGGAAGTGGAGTTACAGTTGTAGTTGAATTCGTAACTACATCTTTACCATCAATATAACCAACAAAATGATATCCTGAAATATTCACTCTACCATCTGGAAACGTTGCACCTGCTGATATTGTTTCAGTATGGTTATAATTTGACAAAGTAGCAACCGTCAAAGCAGATACAGTTGTTACTGTCAAAACTCCTCCAACCAAAGAGATTGACAAAATACTCTTAACAATCTTCTTGTCTGCTTTACCAGTTTTCTTTATGATAAAAGCAACTAACAATAAACCTGTTCCAATAATAGAAGCCAAGGGCAATACATTACTTCCAGTATTTGGTAAAGTATTATTTGCAGTATCTTTACGATAGATAACAAACAGATCTGAACCATCTACAAGATTCTTTGGCAACTCGTTTACAATGAGTTTTTTCTCTGTTTCTGTCAACTCATCTGTAGTAGTATATTTATAGTTTACTGTTATATCTGTTTCAGCGGCTGAAACTGCTTCAAGAGGAAGTGAAGAAAAGCCAATAATTCCAATAACGGCAGACACTGCACCAATTCCTGAAACTTTTCTCAGACTAAACTTTCTTCTACGTTCATCTGCATTAAACTTATCTTTTAGTTTCATAATGCTCTCCTTTTTATTGATAAGCTACTTCCGTATATTCAAAAAGAAATAACTCATCTTATACACATTTTATCCTCCATTCTATTATTTTGTCAAGTATTATCAGTATTTCTTAGTAAATTATAAAAAATAAATTTTATCTCTTAAATTAAAGGGGGGTGGGGACTTCCCCAAAATGCAAATCACCCCAAAAGTACATACACTATGTGTATACAAATTTTGGGGGTGATTTTGGGAATGTGTGTATACAGACTCTGAGCTCGCAAAGTCACATTATGAGAAATCTCTCCCCTTCGATAAAATGATCCAAAAAATCACTTTAATAAATCAATGGTGGAAATTTTGGGGTGAACTCTCGATTTTTAGACAAAAAAAGACATCCAAGAGAAAATTCTTGAATGTCTGTAAACGTTGATATAATCGTATTGATTAACGTTTTGAGAATTTTTATACTATAAACTATGGATACTCTATCTAAACAAATCCCTCTATATCAATATTTTAGAACTTGAAATTTCCATGAAAATGGATTAAAATCCTCTGCTCTGGATAAAATTAACACCAATTAACACCGTAAAATAGACTAGTCAGCTATCTCGATTTCGAGATAGTTTTTCATTCATCAAAGATTATCCATTCAATCAGAGCAAATTTTATACTTAAGCCTACATCAATTTCTAATTATTCTTTCTCACTTAAAATTGCATCAGTTTCAATTAGGTATATCCAGAATGTTATTAAATATATTTATATATTTGTCTGAATTTTGATTTGTCTGTAGCTTACCTACTAACTCTGATAAGTCTGGACTAATATCTTCAGAAAAAGGAAGGAAGAACTCTGAAGGAGAAATTTCTAAGCCGTCAAGTATTTTTAGTAAAGTTTCAACAGATAAATTTCTCTTATCATTTTCAACAAGGTTCATAAAGGGAAGACTTAGTTCGCTTCGCTCAGCAAGTTCTTGTTGCGTAAGTTTCAATTTTATACGATAACTCTTAATTTGAGAACCGATAGATAATTTTTTTACAGACACTAAAAATCCCCTTTTACTCTTTTTTAACTATTGTATAAATAGTTGGCAAAAAGATATATGCAATATTGTATATATTTTTTATTTTATATTTACAATTAAATAATTTTGTGATAGGATATAAAATAAGGAGGTTTAATTTAAATGGCATTACTTATTCAAGAAGTCGCAGACGAGCCAGGATGTGCTGGGTGTGGGTGTGGCGCAATTTTAGTTCCAATAGTAATAGTCTACTTATTCAGAGATTCGATTATAAGTGGTATTATATCGTTATTATCAGGATTACTCACAATCGCCCTATGGTTGCTTGGATTTGTCTTAGTTGCAATCCTAGGTTTCTATCTTATAAAATACCTAATAGAGTTTCTAAAAAATAGAGAGCAGAAAAACCATGATAATAATTAGAGAAAAGCCACTTTTTCCCATCGGTATAATTTTAGGAGCTATCCTTACCACTCTCCTGTTAGTAATAATTTTATTAAGCAATAGCGGTTTCTTTTCAAAAAATCATACTTACAAAAAAGGAGAGATAGTAACTCTACACAATGTAGATTTCGAATACAAAGAATCCATTACTTTGGATGATAAAAATGGCAACCATATATTAGAAGAGTTAACCAGAAAAGACTTTAAAAACACAATAGAATATAAAGGAAATACCTATGAATATTTTGAAACCTATTATAACGATTTTACAGATTACATTTATCTTGATAGGTATCGTAAAATAGAAAAAGGTACACCAGAAGAAAAATGGGGAAACTCCTACAAAAATATGTTTCTTAATGTAGTAGCTGATTTTGATGGCAAAGTTATAAAAATAGCTCATTAATTATAGCAATTCTAATTTATAGAGTTGCTTTTTTATATTTTTTATTAAAAAGTGTGAGTTATTCAAAGAAATTTTTTGATATTATACCTTTAGGAGGATTTTCATATGAAAAAATATAACAGTTTATACTCTACAAAACGTAAACTACTTTCTTCATATTTTGCTATGTCTGGCATAATTATCGAGATTGATAATAAGAAATATATGGTAAACAATCTATTGAATCAATCTGAATTTCAATATTTATCGGACTTACACAAAATTCGGAGAGTGTTGCTCTATATTAGCAATTATGAATTTTCCAATTACTTACATTACGAGCAAGAAAAAAGTATGTCAAGAAAAAAGAGAAAACTATTAGATGAAAATATATATAAAACACTCTCAGATTTTGATAAAGATTCAATAGGTTTTCCAAGAAAGAAAAATGGAACAACCTATTCTAGTAGTTTTATTGAAAAGCTCTTATCTTTAGATAAAATCAATGATGAATTTGTCTATAATACAGTCACAAGTGAAAAATTCTTAAAAATTTTAATTGATTCTATTGAATCTGACTTAGGCTATAATAATAAGAAATTGCAGAGTCACTTTATTAATTCAGTAGTTAATTTGGCATATTACAATTCGGATAAATCAATAACTAAAAAGAATTTTAAAGAAAAATTTTATAAAGAAGCTTTAAAGAGTGCAAAGCCAATAAGATAATAGAGACAGAAAAAAATCTGTCTTTTTTTATTTTATTTTTTTGAAGTGTGATTTTTTGACTTACCTATTTTGAGATAATAAATTCATAAAGATATATAGACCGTCCTATTACATATGTTTGAGGTAACGATTAGGCGGAAATCTCCTCAGAAAGGCAAAGGTAAAAGCAAATGGCATTATCAATCGGAGTCAGCGATTCTTCTAAAGATTTCGCTAAACAAATCACGAGGGAAACAACTGTTCCTAAATCCATTCAAACAGTTGACTATACAACTGGTGTAATAAATGAGGGAAAAGAAAATGAATTCCCTTACGCAAGTTTAACAGCTGTTGACCCTACACTGTTCCAAAAGTTCGAAAGTATCGGACAAGAACAATATTGTCCAACCTTTAAGGTCAAATTAAAGGGATATAGAGGAGAAGACTTAACTCCTCTAATCGGTAAAGAACTTACCTTTCCAGAGTATGAGGTTGCCTTTGTCTTCGACAAGTTCAAGCAGCCTATCGGTTTGTCCCTTGTCCTCGAACTATCAGATATTTCAGTAATTTAAGGGGAAACTTATGAAACAAATTAAACAAATACTTGAAAAAATCACTTCTCTAAAATGGTACTTCCAACTACTTATAGCTTTAGCTATTATAGTATCTGTATTTGCCTTTTATAAGCTACTATCTTGGATTTTACCTTTTATCTTAAGTGGGTTGCTGTTAATCGGGGTATTTACAGAGGGAGAAGCATTCTCTATGATGTGGAATAGCTATAAACAGAGCAAACGAGTACCTGCAAACCCTCTGTATGCTAATATCTATCATTGGCTAACTGAAACAGGTGTTAACGAACTTCCAATCGCTACCCTTCAATTTACTCAAGGTGTAGAATTCCCTGATATTACTCAAGGTATCTTCTACATTCATCTTGAAAAAGCAGTTAGCGGTCAAGAACTAGCAGATTTCGAAATAAAAGCAAGGCAAACTGTCAAAATGATGTCTAACGGCTCTGTTGATTGTGTTGTTAGTGTTGCAAAACACGACCCGTTCCTTGCTATTAAAGTTCGGTTGATTTCTGCTAATGAAATGCTAAATCAAAACCAGCATACGGAGGAGGACTTTTAGAACGTGATTCATAATGTTTTTGAGGTCAACAACAGAGGTCAACCCACTCCTGTTTCTATTGATATAAACCGACACTATGCCTTAGTCGTTGCAGGCCCATCAGGCTCGGGGAAGAGTACGTTTTTAAGAAGAATTATCGGTCTCATTTCATTTTATGATACAGATGCTGAAGCTTATTTCATGGACTTTAAATCAGATGAAGAAATGTTTCCAATGACTAGTGACCATGTCGCAAGAGGTTTTAACTGTTTAGAACTTTTTGAAACAGTCTACAAACGTTTTGAAGCTAGACTTGATAAGCAAGAACAAAACTCGCATAATCTTTACCTGATTTTTGATGAGTGGCAAGCTTTCCTAGCTTATCTAGAACAGACTGATAAGAAGAAACATAAAGATATTTTATCAAAAATGTTGATGATGAATAGTATGGGTAGAAGTCTAGGTTTACGAATTATTCTGTCTAGTCAGCGGTTCTTAATGGTAGATTTACCAGGTCGGTATAACTTCAACTGTATAATTTCATTATCTACTAGTTTTCTCATGTCTACGAATAACAGGCAACTCCTTTTTCCTGATATGGAAAAAGATGAAGTTGTAGTAAAACCTAGAGGATATGGATATTTTCAGCTAGAGGGGGAACCTGTCAAGATGTTTCGTACGATTCAAGTAAGGGACGAGGAACGGTTAAATCAACGGATGCAGGAGCTATTTTCAAGATATAGCTAGCGTTTTTTCTGCTACACTTGTTAGGTACGACAGTAAGCTTGTTTTGAAGTTGCATCATCGGTATAGTGTCGGCACGACTTCATTAGCAGAAAAATGACTGCTTGCAAGGGCTAGAGGGTGGAGATTTTTCAAGCGTAACGATGCCGAAGGCAAGGAGTGAAGCGAAGAAAAATACTACCCGTCCCTTGTTAGCTGGCAAGCGTTCTTGGTTTGATGATTTATCATCGGGCAGGAGAGGCTGGGGTTTGTGGGGCAACGCCCCAAGAGAAGATTCATTGGGGCTACTACGACCCCCAATGAATCAATAATCAATAATCAAAAAAGGAAGAAGCTAAAATGTCAAAATCTAAAGAGAAACGTTCAAATAAGTGGGCATTCTTGCTTTATCAAGATAGTGCTCCTGAAAACTACCTTGATATTCTTGAAGAAATGCACATCCCATTTGTCTTGAGCCCTTGGCATGATAAAGATGTCGACAAGGAAACTGGAGAGTTCAAAAAGGCTCATAAGCACGGAGCATTGTTCTTTGAATCGCTTAAAAGCTATTCTCAAGTTTCCGAACTCCTAACAGAAAAGTTGAATACACCTGCTCACGTTGAAATAGTCATGTCCCCAAAAGGTATGTATGATTATTTCACACACGCAGAAAATCCTGATAAGACACTTTATAATATCGAAGAAATAGAAAGTGGTTGTGGCTTTGAATTGGATAAATTTCTGATTGAGCACAATTCGGGTCTATTTTTAGAAACAGTTATTGATGTTATTACTGAAAATAATTTTACAGAGTTTGAAGATTTAGTACGGTATGCTAGATTTAATGATAATTCTCTACTCGGTCTAATCATTGAGCGGACTTATTTTTTCACAAAATTTTTAGACTCAAGACGTCACAATCCCCAAAACAAAGCAAAAACCTCATCAGAGCAAACTATGGCGAGCAGGTCTGATGAGGATAGCACAGAAGATGGTATCTCCTGATACCTCTCATTATATCATAGAAAGAGGTAAATTATGGTTAATCAGCCATTACTATTAACAAGACAACAAGCTTCTGAACTACTTGGCATTGACCCAAAATCTTTTGACAAGTACATCAGAAATCATCCTGATTTTCAATGTTTTATGATTGGTAAGCAGGAACGCTACCTGAAATCTAAACTTATAAGATTCATTGAATCTCACTGTGATTAATGGATAACGATTGATAAAATGAGATTTTTCATATATGCTATATGTGACTAGTCTATTTTATCAATCATTTTTCATATAGAAAGGCTGATAAAATGGCAACTATTGCGAAACGTGGAAATTCTTTCCGTGCAACTGTATCACTCTACAAGAAAGGACAATACAAACGAGAAACCAAAACATTTTCTAACAAACAAGACGCTGAATTATGGGCTCTTGAAATGGAACTCGAAAAAGGACGAGGGAAAGATATTGCTGAACGCTCTACCCTATTTACTGACTTTTATCGTAACTGGGTTAACTCTGTAAAACAGAATGAGGTTCGTGAAGCTACTTTCGTCAATTATAAGCGAACTCTTGTAATCGTGGACGAACTGTTTGAGGGAATGCGACTAAAACACTTGGATGATTTAGTCATGCAGAAAAAGCTTGATAAATACGCTGAAACTCACTCCAAAAAGACAACCAAAGAACTTGTTTTAAAAATCAGAGGTTCACTCAAATACGCATACTCTAAAGGATTGATTGCAAATGACTTTGGTTCACTCTTAAAAGCAAGAGGTCAAGAACAACCTAAGCGTAATGTCCCTCTATCAGTAACTGAGTTTAGGGAACTCAGAAAATATTGCCTCGACCACCAAGAAGAGGACGAGTTCAATATTCTTGTACTTCTTGCCTTAGAAACTGGTGCAAGGCGAGGTGAACTACTTGGATTGAAGAAAGAAGATATTTTTGAGTATGGTATCAATATACGCAGGTCAATCAGTCCTATTAGTGATGATACTCAACTAAAAACAAAACACTCAAAACGGGATATTTCTATCAACCAAGATATCTACTTTGCTCTAATGTCTCTAGCAAATAAAAAAGAGAATTATATCTTCGACTGGAACGGATTCAGACAAGCAAGCCAACTCCAAAAACTTTTGAAGAAACTAGACCTGAGCAAAACAACTTTTCATGGTTTGCGTGACACTCACGCTTCTTTTCTTTTTTCAAAAGACATTAGCCTAGATTATATTTCTCGCAGGCTCGGACACAATTCAATTCTAACTACACAGAACTATTATCTTGAACTGATGCCAGAAAAAAAGCACCAGCAAGATGCTGATGCTTTAAGTCTCTTAAACGACTTATCAATATAATTAACACCAACTGACACCAAAAAGGTGCCATAATCGTTGGTATAATAAGGTATTGATTAACGTTTTGAGAATTGTGATGCTTTACGGGCTTTCTTAAGACCTGGTTGGGGCACCACTTATTTCATCTAATTTCAAAGTGCTTTAAAATCAACGTTTTCATGGGTTTCCAAAAAGTAAAATTTCAACTAATTTCAATCAATTTCATCAAAATAAGGTAAACTTTCGTCAAAAATAAGCAAAAATCGAACCAGAATATCAAAAGTTTACCTTATATAGATTTTCGCTATATTTGCATTCTATACTTCAACCGAGTTCACTAATTCTTTATTGTTTAATTAAGTTCAAAATAAGATGCAGATAACAAAAATATCTGCATCTTATTTTTATAAATTTCTTCTTCGTGCATCCAAAAGCAATAGTAACACCTTTCATTATATACACATACTCTGGTTATATTGAACAATTTTAAGTGAATCATTTAAATTGATTCTTCCTTGACCAAAGCAATTCACTTGGCATGACACCTATTTAGACTCGCATTAATCCATACCATTCCACAATCTAATGCGATAAACAATTTGTTTTATACGGTCCTCTAAATCTAGAATTTTCAAATCAGACTCATTCATATATTTCACCAATTTAATTGACTCTGTTACTTTATTTCGTATATAAAAAGTACCTAACTTTTTATTTGATGAGGCATCATTTAGAAAATCATCAATTTTTTCATACTGCCCAATTTGTTTATCTACTCTATATACTTCTTTTATTAACCTTTGTGATAAATAATTTTCTATCTCTTTCCCTTGCGTCACCCAAACTAAAGAATTATTTTCTTTAAATTCGTTCTTGATTCTAGCTTTTGAACGATTAATTCTTTGTTTAGAATCTGTTTTATCACTATCTATAACAATAATTGAATGTCTATTAGCTCTAAAAAGCTGTATCATTTCTTTTTCCTCACCTATTTTTCCGGTTAAATGAGAAAGTAATCGACCGCCGTAAAATAAAATCTGATAATGTAGATTTTCTTTTATTTCGCCTTTAGAGTAAAGTTCAATCCACTTATTCAAATAAATTCTATCCGATGGACCTTCTACCCAAATAACAGCATTAGATTGTAGTAAATCACTTGCTCTAACTCCTAAATTCATTAACACATCTTCATTTTCTATAAACGATAACGCTGAATTCGTTACAACTCCGTCGGTTTCTTTTTTTATATGAGTAATCGTCACATTATGTTTCCCACTAAACATATTCAAGGGAACATTAGAGTGCGTTGTTAAAAATATATGAGTATTATTCTTAATAGACCATTGATATAAAAATTCAAAAAGATTTCTTTGGATTGTCGGGTGTAAATTGTTTTCTAATTCTTCAAAAACGAATACAAATCCATCAACCTCAGGCTTACTCTCGTTTACTCTCACCCCCCTTTCTCTGACCTCTAACAATAACTTTATTAATACTAATAGTATCGTCCTTAGTCCGCTTCCTGAGCTAGATATTGGTATCTTACCATTTTCATTCAAAAGCATTATCTCCCAAGTTGTCACATCACGTCCAGTTGGCTCGATTTCTTGACACATAATTCTTTCAAATTGATTTTCAGGTCGCATTATCAGATTAAGGGCATTCAACATTTCTATCTCAACTATCTCATTAGGAAGACTTCCAACATTCAAATATTGTCTTAATAAATTGGTTGCACCTTGCCCATCCTCTTTGACAATTTTATTACTACTCTGAGGTTCAGGTATAAGATTTCTGTCAGCTGACAATTTTATAATTTTTTGGTATTGCAGTTTGGATAAATAATTTGTTCCTAAATCAACAAATTGCTCAACATTTTGACATTTTTGCATCAGCTCAGTTGAAGCACTCTCAATCTTCAGCAAGTGAATCTGTTCCTCTCCTATAGTATTAATAGGCGAGTAATTAAATGTTATCTTTTTTCCGATAAACTGACTTCCAAATTCAAAATAGTTTCCTCCAATATATCCTCCAGATGTATTTGCTGAAAATACTCGTCTTATATCGTCTTCGGTTGGAATAAATGTAAACTGTATTTTAGTTTGATTTGTTAATCCCACTTGTGACTCTTCTTTGTTTACCAATATGTCAAGAGCTTGTAGGAGTGTAGATTTTCCAATATTATTTTGACCAACCAAAATATTAAAATTACTTATTGTGTCAAAACCAACTACTTGATGGCCTATATTCTTATAATTTGATATCTTAATTTCTTTTAGTTTCTTCATGTTTTGTCTTATTTCAATTTTATTTCTATTGAAAGAAATACAGCTTTCTAACTATCTATCTTCGAATAGATTAAATTCCTTAGAATTATACAACTTCTTAAATTAGCCGTCAATTTATTTCCAGTTAAAAGACTTATCTAATTTCTTAATACATTATAATTATAATTATTATTTTTAATACTAATAAATCCTGTAATTACTATTATATTGGTAACCTAAAACATATGTTTAGTTTCTGTCTAGAGAGTTAAATAGGCAATTTTATTGTTTTCTATAAACATATTGGACATAATTATTCATAAATTTTTCTTATTTCTCGAGCTAAATAGCTATCTGGATGTCTTTTTATAAAATATCTTTCTCTTGCAAATCCATTGTTTCCCCTTTGTAAGCTTTCATAAATCAAGGGTCTCAGGAGCTCTTTATCTCCTGTTTGAATATATTTTAAGATCTCATTGCCATATTGGTATTTTTTGACATAACCTAAATAATTACCTTGCCAATGAGAATCTTCCTCTCTAAAACTTTGGAAACTACTCATTAAATGAAGTAATTTTTCTGTCAGTTCTAATATGTATGTCGCGTATATGGCATCTATATCTTCATAATCTAAATATTCATCAGTATACTTACCCAAAACATCATCAATGTTATCCTTATTTAGAACATTTAGCAAATTATCATCCCATACCTTATTTCCATATTTCTTTCTAATTTCAACTGATTCCATATCACCTTGGTACAAACGCATCTCCTGTTGAATTGAAATTATTGATTCTAAACTTTGATAAGTATTATTTTCATGAATATATTTTTCTTTATAACCGTAATAACTGCCATCATTAATGAATTTATCTATTTTTTTCTTTAAAATTTCATTGTAAAATTCGTTCAGATAAACATCAATAAATGCTATTTTATTAATGTTTTTTGATTCATTTTTTACACATTCTTCATAAAATTTCCAAAATAAGGTACTAACATTAAGAACTTTTTCTGTAGCCCGAAAAATCCCTGTCATAAATAATTCATAATGCTCTTCAAAAAGTATACCATATACTTTTTGAACATCAACAACGTCTAATCTTATTTTTTCAAATTCAATATTAAGTGGCATATATCCTAAAACTATTCTCCATAGATTTTCATCATAAGATTCAAAAAGAATATCTAAAATAATAATAGATGATAGGAAAGATGTGAGTTTCCAATGTTCGGAATAATCACCAAAGCAAATTTCATCATAAGATTTAAACATTATATTACGCGCTATATATTTCTTTTTTTCATTACTAACTAAACCTAATTTTGTGCCATATTCATCCAACTTGCAATTATTCAAAACATCTTCTATTGTATTAGGAGTATAAAGATATGGATTCTTTGAGGTTACCATCCCTCTTCTAATAAGACTAATTAACGGCGAATTGCTTGAAGAAATCTCTCTATTCGTAAGTTTTTTATATTTCTTATTTACTTTCTTTTCTTGACCTGTATACCAGTAATATTCTGTTGAAGCCCTTGACTTACGTTCCTCATTTATAATTCTAATTTTAGAATCTAGCCTCAATGAAGCGCAATCAATAAAATACTTCTTTGTCCTTTTAAAAATCATACTCTTCCTTTTTAAAACGTGGTGTTTTTTAGTTGTTATTTTATAAAAATTACCTTAATTATACCACGTTTTTCACTTTATAATGTAATTATCCATATTTCAATGGAAAATTATGAAGTCCAAAGGTGCACCAAAGGACGGATTGAAACTCAGAACATAGCTACATCTTCAGGTATTCGCTATGTCAAATGTTTCACCGTTTCTTTGGTGTGTTTTTTTCATACTTAGCTCGGTAAACGACTGTGTTTCTCTTCCGTCCAAGGACGGAAAGGAAGTAAAATGGCATATAAAAGTGTAATAGAGGAATTATATTGTAAGCTACTCGGACAATCAATCCATAAACGACTTAAAGAATTACAAATATTACAAAACCAAATAGGTTACGAAACTCCTGAGGGAGAACTTGAACTTTTATCAGAAACAACTGTTGGGCAAATAATCAAAGGAAAAAGAAATATTAGTTTTAATGCTTCGTTAGCTTTTCAAACCAGTTTAGATTATAAAAATCCAAGGGAACTATTTTTCCCGAGTATTGAATTCGAACTACTACTAATTGAAAATATAATATCTACAATTTTGATAGATCCTACGTTTGAAAATACTTTTCTAAAAAAGTTAATAGCAAAAAAATTTTCTAATGTCTCAAAGAAAGAAGTAGCGCAAATCATTGAAAAAAATAAAGAAATTTTTCTAGACTCCTTATCAAGCTTTATTTCAGATTTCCCAGAGGAAGAAACTTCGCATCAAATAGCTGAGAAATTAACTTATTGGTTATCCGAATTAGCCTGTCTCATACCAAAAATTTAAAAGTAGACTGTCAGGAAAACTGACAGTCTACTTCATGAAATTACGTTAAACTAAAATTGTTCTTAGCTAAGACAAATAATTAAACACGAGGTAAATCTAATGAAAACATGCAATCGCAAACGTGGCTACTCAGTCAATACTGCCAATGAATATATTGACAACAAGCAGGGCATTCTCTGCTTAAGTACCGAACTAGAAGCACAAATTAAATTTGAAGACGGTCAACCAACAGGAGAAATTATCGCTTATAAAGCTTGGTTCTCACAAAAAGGACTTCCGCCCTTCACCGTCAAATTCGAAGCTGAAGTGGAGCTACCACCTTATATGGCATTGGTACAGTTTGATAATCTACAAGCATGTGAGATGAACTATAACGTTTACTTTAAAGCTGATGGCATTAAGGAGGTTAAATAATGGTATCTAAAACAGATGCCGTCTTGCAATCATACTTGCTCCAGAGCCTTAATATGGCTCTTGGAGCCTTGATGCAAGGCGAAACAAGTTATACAAACAGTTTTAACATTGCCATTCAAGAAAACGGTTTCATCTTCATCCCACGGCTTCCCTGTGCCTATATTTTAGATGATGAACTCTATAATAAAATTTTCTTGATTGCTAACGCATCCCTATACCCACATTATACTTTATTGAAGCAAAATGCAACATACTTTGTCCCTCTAAAAACGGATGATATCCATGTTCAGCGAGGACTCTTCTTTCCGTGGAAGGTGGGAATTTCAAAACGATTGGTCATTCCTGACCTTGATAGATATACAACAAGTTTGCCCAAAAATCAAATTCCAATTATGGAAAATTTTACGCTTAATCTTGATAAGGTCAATCACATTGCAATCTGTGGAAATAGTGGGTCGGGTAAATCTTATGCTCTTACCTATCTACTGAGTGTACTCAAAAATCAATCTGATTTAATTATCGTAGACCCAAAATTTGATACGCCTAGTCGTTGGGCTCGTGAACATCAAATTGCCGTGATTCATCCCGTTGAAAATCGGTCTAAGTCCGATTTTGTATCAGAAATTAATGAGAAATTAAGTCAATGTCTAGAACTGATTCAAAAACGTCAAGCAATCCTATACGAGAATCCACGTCATGAGTTCACTCATATGACAATTGTGATTGATGAAGTTCTTGCATTATCCGAGGGAGTCAATAAGACGATTAAAGAATCGTTTTTCTCACTCTTATCTTCTATCGCACTTCTTGGACGTGCTACAAGGATTCATTTATTACTTATTTCACAAAGACTCGACCACACTACGATTCCCATTTCTGTTCGTGAACAACTTAATGTCCTCATCCAGATTGGCAACATTAACAAGAAGACGACACAATTTCTATTTCCCGACCTCGACCCAGAAGGTATCGTTATCCCTATTGGTCATGGAACAGGTCTGATTCAAGTGATTGATAACGAACATCCTTATCAGGTTCTTCCACTACTATGCCCAACATATTACACAAAGAAAGGAATTCTTTAATGGTGAAAAAATCTTACTTCATGAGGACATTCAACCTCAATATCAATCTAATTTTAGTTTCATTTCTAGCAGGATTTATAGAATGGTCTCTGGATTTTCTATCAAATCAGTTTAAACTAAATCCTCTTAGTTTTTTCGACCTTTCCCAGTTCAATAGCTATTTAGATTTTGGAAGCAAGTATTCTTATACAGCAATGTCCTTCCTTCTACTTACACTAGTTGTTTCTGTAATGTTTGAAATTCTGAATCGATTTCGATTTGATAGTCTATTAAACTATTTTAAATCCGTATACTTTACATTCAAACTTCGTCAGTTTCTAACGCAACGTGAAAAATCAGAAAAAATAACCACGATTGACAATCAGAATATAACTACCTTCAATCCCATAAATAGTAGTTTTAATCGCTGTGCACACAAGAGTATCGTAGACATACGAAAAGACGATGTAACAGTTTTTGTCAAAGTTCCTAAAGATCAGCAGGGACAAAAAATTTTGGGTGACATGACCTCTCAACTGAAAGAAGAAGTTTCAAGTCAGCATCCTGACTACTACTTTTCAGCACCTAATCGGATTCGTAATAAACTATGGTTAGTTGGTAAAAAACGACAAAAAGGGGCTATGGCTTGCGTTAAGCAGTAGCCAGATAGCCCCTTCTAGCATTATACTAGATAATTGGGGTTACTACGACCCCCAATTATCCTGTAATCAGTAATCAGAAAGGTATATCAAAATGGGAAAAGAACAACGCTCCAGCAAGTGGACATTTCTTTTTTACAAAGAAAGTGCCCCTGCTGACTACCTTGAAGTTCTTGAAGAACTACACATCCCCTTCATTCTGAGTCCTTGGCACGATAAAGACGTTAACCGACAAACTGGGGAACTGAAAAAATCTCACAAACACGGGGCTTTCTTCTTTGATTCTCTCAAAAGTTATAAACAAGTTTCTGAGCTAATCAAGGACAAGTTGAATGGCCCTGCTCATGTAGAAATCGTACAATCACCCAAAGGACTTTTTGACTACTTCATTCATGCCGAAAATAAGGAGAAAACTCAATATGATATAGATGATATTGAAGTTGGATGTGGTTTTAATCTCGATAAATTTCTTGTAGAAAATAACTCAGATGATTTCATGCATGAAGTTGTGGATATTATTGAACAGAATGACTTCACAGAGTTTGAAGAACTCGTCTGGTATGCACGTTCTAATCACACACCACTTCTTGGACTTATCATTGAGCGCACCTACTTTTTTGCTAAGTATTTGGATTCACGTCGATGCAATCCAATGAGGAACCAAGATAAGAAGGAGGATAATAAATGCAAGTAATCCTACCAGATGAGCAAATTCATCAAATTCAACTATTACTCTCCAATCTTATTCAAAAAGAAATTAAACAACAATTAGAAAAAAATACCTTAAGTTGTCCCTATTTGAACAAACAACAGACTTGCAACTATTTGGGAATTTCCAACAATACTCTTGATTCATGGATTCAAAAGGGGCTTCCATCCATCAAAATTGGAAAAACAATTCGATTCCACAAAGACTCTATTGACTGCTGGCTAAACGGTAACAACTAGAAAAATCAAGATTTTTATTTTATAATGGTCATGATATTTTCTGGTTCGATATAAAGGAGAATATCATGACTATCAGTAAGACAAAAAACGGAACTTACCGCTTAAAAGTCTATATACCAATAGAAGCACGAATGCCTCTTGGCATCGTTAATAATAATTATTATGATAAAAGGTTTAAAACAAGAAAGGAGGCACGACAAGCAGAAATTGACCTGCTTACTAAGTTAAATCAAATAGAAGATAATGAATTTACAGGACTATCGAAAGGAGATATTCTTTTCTCAGACTTCTATAACAATATCTGGTGGGACTCCTATAAAACAGGACAAACTACATCTACTTCAAAACCACCAAGCAGGTCAACAATCGCTAATACCAAAACCTGTTTTGAAAAACATATACTACCACTTCTCGGAAACTATACGATACAGTTTCTAAATCAAAATAAGCAAGTTATCCTAAATCTAATGACATCTAAAGCTAACGAATATGCAAACTTCAAAACTTTACGAAGTTACGTTATTTCTATTTTTGATTGGGCGGAAGAACTTGAGTATATTGAAGCAAATAGAGTTGCAAAAACTTTAAGACGAATTAAAGCTGTCAGAAAAATTCAACTTGCAGAATCAAAACGTGATGAAGATTTATATTTAACTCATGAGCAACTCCAAGAATGGTTCTCAGCTTTTAAAGAAGATTTAGAGAACGATAAAATATCACTCAAAGATTACGTCCTTTTTTATCTCACTTTTTTTCTTGGAGATAGAAAATCAGAAACATATGCTCTCCAGTGGAAACATATCGACTTTTCAAAATCTCAGATTCAGTTAATTCAGGCTTTAGATAGATACGGACAAGTAAAATCTACTAAAGGAAATAAAAAAACTATCTTTTCTATTTCTAGCGACTTACTTCAACTTCTGACTTTATGGAAAAAACAACAAAAATATGAATTGGCAAAGTTTGGTATCATCAGTAATCCAGAACAATTCATCTTCACTTATATAGATACCAGAGGGAATATTAATAAACCCTTACATTCTGACTATCTCAATAATAAGATGAAAAGCATTAGAAAGCGACACCCAGAGCTTACACACGCTACGCCACACAAACTACGTCATACAGGAGCAACACTGGCGAAACAAGCAGGAATGAGCTTAGAAGCCATTTCCGAAGCTCTGACTCATAGTGACACTGGAACAACTCAGATTTATGTCAATACTTCTAATGTAGTTCCTATGGCAGTTGGTGAGTTCGCCTTAAAATCTCTGAAACAATAAGGTAAAAATAAGGTAAATTTTGAGGTGAACTTTTTAAAAAATCGCTAAAAAAGCACCCATGAGGTAAACTCTTGAGTGCTTTGAAACGTTGATATAATCGTATTGATTAACGTTTTGAGGCAACTGACTTCGTCATGTTGCAGCCACATTTGTAAGCGACTAAAGTCGCAACAACTGTGTCAATTGCACCAATTTAGTAAGAAAGTACAAAAAGAACACCCCGAAAGGTGCTCTTTGTAAGTATAGTAATTCTCTCGAATTAACGTTTACTAAATTGTGATGCTTTACGAGCTTTCTTAAGACCTGGTTTCTTACGTTCAACTTTACGTGAGTCACGTGTAAGAAGTCCTGCGCGTTTCAATGAATCGCGGAAGTCTGGGTCTACTTGAAGAAGGGCACGAGCGATACCGTGACGGATAGCTCCTGATTGACCTGCGTATCCACCACCTACAACGTTAACGAAAACATCGTATGAACCTGCAGTTGAAGTAACTGCGAATGGTTGGTTGATTACAAGACGAAGGTCAGCGTGTGGGATGTACTCTTCAACATCTTTTTTGTTAACAGTGATTTTACCAGTTCCTGGAACAAGGCGAACGCGTGCAACAGCGTTTTTACGACGTCCAGTACCTGCATATTGTGCTTGTGACATACTTTATTGTTCCTTTCCTTAGATAAGTCCTGAAATATCAAGAACTTCTGGTTGTTGTGCAGCGTGAGTGTGCTCAGCTCCAACAAATACTTTCAACTTCATACCTTGAGCGCGTCCAAGAGTATTGTGTGGAAGCATACCTTTAACTGATTTCTCGATCAAACGTACTGCATTTTTAGAACGAAGTTCACCTGCAGAGATTTGTTTCAATCCACCTGGGTGGTTTGAGTGAGTGTAGTAGATTTTATCAGTTGCTTTTTTACCAGTCAATTTAACTTTTTCAGCATTGATAACAATCACAAAGTCACCTGTATCAGTGTGTGGTGTAAATGTTGGTTTGTTTTTTCCGCGAAGTACGCTAGCAACTACTGCAGAAAGACGTCCAAGTGGCACATCAGTTGCGTCAACTACGTACCATTTACGTTCAACTTGGCCTGGTTTAGCCATAAATGTTGTTTTGTTCATGATTTCTCCTATATATAGTTCGATTTTTGTTTACGGTGATGGGTGTTCCTTCCCATCGAAAAGTATTTGGAAGGTTCCGGGGCCTTTCAAATGGGGTAAACAATACCGCCTACTATAATACCAAATTTCACCCCTAAAAGTCAATAGATATGAAAAATATTTTTCTGAATTCCACTCTTTTTATCTCTAAAAAACCTCGCTTTCGCGAGGCTCTTCTATTTATAAGATAAGGCACGTTTAAAGGTTTTCCAAGGACCTAAATCATCTGTTTGCAGAACGAGGCTAGCATACATACGTCCGATAAAGACTGTTGCCGTTACTGCAAAAGCAATCGTAATAGCAAGCGAAATCCAAGCTTCTAACCCATTTGCATAGCCATTAATAGCTCTAAACGGCATGAAGAAAGTCGAAATAAAGGGAATATATGAACCAATCTTCAAGATGAGATTGTCACCAGCTGCACCTAGAGCTGTCACTCCAAAAAAACCACCTATAATCAAAATCATCAAAGGCGACAAGGCTTTTCCTGAGTCCTCAGGACGAGAAACCATAGAACCTAGGAAGGCTGCTAAAACAACGTACATAAAGAGGCTAACCAAGACAAACAATAAGGTGTTGAGCGAGAAAGCCTCTCCTATATGGTTTAAAATACCAGATTGTGCCAAGATTGGTAGGTCTTTAAAGAGAAGAATGGCAGCAAGTCCACCCACGACGTAAATGCCAATATGGGTCAAAATCACAAGAAGCAGAGCTAGCATGCGAGCGTAGAAATAATGACTAGCTCGGATACTAGAGAAGACCACCTCCATAATTTTGGTTCCTTTCTCGCTAGCCACTTCCTGAGCAGTGACACTAGCATAGGTAATCAAAATCATATAAAGAAATAAACCAAGCCCTGCGGCCGCAAAGGTTTGAATCATTTTTTTATTTTCCTTGGATTCATCAATTTTCTCCGTAAAGTTAACTGTTTGTTCCAAGCGTTTTTCCTGTTCTTGTGACAAATTGGCTGCCGAACGATTGAGTTGATCTTGAAGCTCATTTAACTTGCTCGTTACTCCTAGCTTAATAGCAATCTCAAGGGAAGTTTCACCGTGATAAACTGCCTTCAAGACACTATCCTCTTGGTCAATGGTCAGATAGCCTTTTAATTTTTCATCCTTGATAGCAGCTTGAGCACTTGCTTCATCCTGATAATCAAAATTGAGACCATTGGTAGATTTAAGACTGTCTGTCACAGCTGGAACAGTGCTGACTACTGCTATCTTGCCACTCTGAGCCATAGAAGATCCTTGGAGATAGCCAATTCCTACAGATAAGGCTAAAAAGAGGAACGGCGAAATCACCATAAAGAAGAAACTCCACGATTTGACATGTCGAAGATAGGTTTCCTTCATTACAACCCACATATTTCTCATACTTCCACCCCTGATTCTAGTTTAAAGATTTCATCAATTGTTGGCGCTTGCTGGTCAAAGGTTGCGATATATTGCCCCTGAGTCAAGATTGGGAAGAGCTCCCTTCCAGCGCTCTCATCCTCCAAAATCAATTTCCAACTGCCTTGCTTGGTCAAGCTCACCTGTTTGACATGAGGAAGGTTTTCCAATTCTTCCTTGCTTCGTTCACTTGAAACAAAGAGACGCGTTTTCCCGTATTGATTGCGAACATCCTGAACTGGCCCATGCAAGACCACACGGCCATCTCGGATCATGAGAATATCGTCACAAAGCTCCTCGACGTTGGTCATGACATGGTCAGAAAAGATAATGGTTGCTCCGCGCTCTTTTTCCTGAAAGATGACTTGCTTGAGCAATTCTGTATTGACCGGGTCCAATCCACTGAAAGGCTCATCCAAGATAATCAAGTCTGGCTCATGAATCAGAGTAATAATGAGCTGAATCTTCTGCTGATTTCCTTTTGACAGACTCTTGATTTTATCAGTCAGCTTCCCTTTCACTTCCAACCTCTTCATCCATTGAGGGAGTTTTTCCTTGATCTCCTTGGCATCCATACCTTTTAGAGTCGCCAAGTAACGAACTTGTTCAAGGACTGTCAATTTAGGCATGAGGCTGCGTTCTTCAGGCAGATAGCCAATCCGAGCGTAGGTCTCTTGTCGAATATCCTGATTATCCAGACTAATTTCTCCTTGGTATTCTAAAAACTTCAAAATACTGTGGAAAATCGTTGTCTTCCCAGCACCGTTTTTCCCGACTAATCCCAAAATACGACCTGGTCGCGCTTGAAAGTCAATACCAAACAAAACTTGCTTAGGTCCAAAACTTTTCTCTAGACTTCTTACTTCTAGCATCTTTCACCTCCGAAATGTCTTGCACTCATTATACTCCTTTTTGATAGCCTTTACAATAATTTCTGTCCATTTTTATAAGGCTAATGCTATGTAAAATATGGCATGGAGCGTTTTTAGTGATAAATCCATTATACCGTGGTAAACTCCAATTTATCTTCTCTGTTCCTCAACTGTCTATTTTTGATCCTGAATTGTTATTTAAAAAGCAAAAATCCACCCCGAAGGATGGATTGATACTTTAACGCACTTCTGCATTGACTTTTTCTTCGAGAGACGCTTGGATTTTTTCCATGTAGCGTGCGACTTCTTCGTCCGTTAAGCTGTCTTCTGGATTTTGGAAAGTCAAGCTATAAGCCATTGACTTCATACCAAGTCCCAATTTCTCACCTGAGAAGACGTCAAAGAGTTTGATATCTGTCAAACGTTTCACGCCGGCAGCTTGGATCGCGTCCACAACTTCTTGGTGAGTCACTTCTGCCTTGAGAAGGAGGGCAACGTCACGGCTAACTGCTGGGAATTTTGTGATTTCCACAAATGGAGTAGCTGGTTTAAGGGCAGTTTCGATGGCTGAAAGGTTGAGCTCAGCCACATACGTTTCTGGAATATCGTAGGCCTTAGCAGTGACTGGGTGTACTTGACCAAGGAAACCAAGAACTTGGTCACCGAGTGAAATCATAGCGGTACGACCTGGGTGAAGGCTAGCGATTTCAGATGTTGCCGTATAGGTCACTTCTAGTCCCAAGCGAGTAAATAATGCTTCAAGGATTCCTTTAGCATAGAAGAAATCAACTGGAACTGCTGCTGTTTGGAAATCTTTTTCAGCAACCAAGCCTGTCAAGGCAAAGGCAAAGCTATTAATCTCATTTGGAAGTTCTTCTTTTGGATTGCCTGTTTGTTCAAAGACTTTTCCGATCTCGTAAAGTGCCAAGTTTTTGTTCTTACGAGCCACATTGTAAGCAACTGTATCAAGGATACCAGAAATCATATTTTGACAGAGGACAGAACGGTCCACTGTCATTGGCCACATAAGTTCCGTAAGGTTACTTGGTTGAGCTGTGAACTCAACTGCTTTTTCAGGAGTTGTTAGAGCGTAGGTGATGATTTCTGTCAAACCTGCCCCTTCAGCAATGGTACGAACTTGGCGGCGAAGTTTTTGTGTCGCAGTCAATTCACCTGCTGTACCATCGTCTTTTGGAAGGCTGGTTGGCAAGCGGTCATATCCATAGATACGAGCAATTTCTTCAAAGAGATCTGCCTCGATTGTGATATCCCAACGACGACGTGGGACGCTGACTGTAAAGCTGTCTGCATTTCCAGAAAGATCAAAGCCAAGACGGCGGAAGACGTCTTCTACATCCGCGTAAGAAAGTTCTGTACCAAGGACACGGTTAACATCAGCAAGAGTTGAAGAAACTTCCACATCAGAGGTATCAAGCTCACCCGCTGAAACGATGCCTTTGCGCACCGTCGCACCTGCAAGTTCTGCAATCATGCTAGCCGCCGCATCAAGAGCTTCGTTAACAGTTGCCACATTGATACCTTTTTCAAAGCGAGAAGACGATTCTGAACGAAGGTTAAGGCGACCGCTGGTCTTACGGATAGATTTGCCATTGAAAACAGCAGCTTCAAGGACAACACGACTAGACTTTTCAGAGATTTCTGTCGCTTGACCACCCATAACACCTGCAAGAGCTACTGGCTTGTCTGCGACAGTGATGACTAGGTCATTTGTTTCCAAGTCACGTTCTTCACCATCCAAGGTCACCAATTTTTCACCAGCACGCGCTTCACGCACACGGATGTCACTCCCTTCAAAGGTATCCAAGTCAAAAGCATGCATTGGTTGACCAAAGTAGAGCAGGATGTAGTTTGTCACGTCCACCACGTTGTTAATAGGACGGATACCTTCATTCATAAGAAGGTTTTGCAACCATTGTGGACTTGGTGCGATAGTAACATTGTCCAAGATACGAGCTGCATAGTAAGGCGCCTTGTCTGTCTCAATACCTACAGAAAGAGCATCTGCTGCAGCTTGGTCAGTTTCTGAAAGAGTAAATTCTTTAAAGTTGACTGCCTTATCATAGATGGTTGCCACTTCGTGAGCCACTCCACGCATAGAAAGGGCATCTGCACGGTTGGGTGTGATAGAAAGTTCGATGATTTCATCATCCAAGTCTAGATATGAGAAGACTTCATCCCCAGGAACGGCATTTTCTGGCAAGATTTGGATGCCATCTGCGAATTCCTTAGGTACAACTGAGTCAGAAATTCCCAATTCACCAAGTGAACAGATCATCCCAAGTGACTCTAAACCACGGATTTTTCCTTTTTTGATTTTGTAGTTGTCAGCGATGCGAGCTCCTGGAAGAGCCACCATAACCTTGATACCAGCACGCACATTCGGTGCACCACAGACAATTTGACGGGCTTCTTCTTCGCCAACGTTAACCTGACAAACATGGAGGTGAGTTTCTGGCACATCTTCACAAGACAAGACCTCACCGACGACAATTTTTGAGAGACCAGCAGCCGGTGATTCGACACCTTCTACCTCGATCCCTGTAGTTGACATTTTCTCAGCCAACTCTTGTGATGGCACATCAATATCCACCAATTCTTTTAACCATTTATAAGATACAAGCATAATTTAGTTCTCCAGAATGACAGTTGTCACTCTAGTTCTTTTCCTTTCCTATCATTTCAATAGAAGAATCCTCTTCTTACCTTAATTTCTTTCTCAGTAACCAATCCGTATCTACTTTTTGACCAACCATAAAATGATGTTGGCTAAATTTTTCAAAACCATATCGATTATAAAATGCTTGAGCTTTTGTATTATGCTCCCAAACACCTAGCCAAGCCCAGGAAAAACTATTTTTTGTAGCAAGTTCCAGAGCAAATTCAAACAGTTGCTTACCTAGTCCAAATCCTTGGAATTTTTGTAGCACATAGAGACGTTGAATTTCAAAAGCATCCTCTAATTCTCTCTCAGTCTGAGCACTTCCCCAGTTGACTTTGAGAAAACCAGCTATCTCCTCTTCATGCATAATGAAATAGGTTTCGGATTCTGGCTTTTCCAACTCAGTTGACAAAACTCTCAGACTATAAGCCTCTTCAAAGTATTCCTGTAACTGCTCTTCTGTATTATCATGAGCAAATGTTTCACGAAAGGTTTGTTTGGCAATTTTGGCCAACACCCCAACATCTGCCAGTTCTACTTTTTTAATCATTATTTAAACTGTTCTGAGAAGCGGACATCTCCTTGGTAGAATCCACGGATATCGTTGATTCCGTAACGGAGCATAGCTACACGCTCTTGTCCAAGACCAAAGGCAAATCCAGAGTAGACCGTTGCATCAATTCCACTCATTTCGAGAACACGTGGGTGAACCATACCAGCACCCATGATTTCAATCCAACCAGTTTTCTTACATACGTTACATCCTTCACCACCACATTTGAAGCACGAAACATCCACCTCAACAGATGGTTCTGTGAATGGGAAGTAAGAGGGGCGCAAACGAATTTGACGCTCTTCGCCAAACATTTTTTGCACAATCAACTGAAGGGTTCCTTGAAGGTCTGCCATAGAAATGTTCTTCCCAACAACCAAACCTTCGATTTGGTGGAATTGGTGACTGTGGGTCGCATCGTCTGTGTCACGACGGAAGACACGCCCTGGTGAGATCATTTTCAAAGGGCCTTTAGAGAAATCATGAGCATCCATAGCACGCGCCTGCACAGGAGATGTATGAGTACGGAGCAAGATTTCTTCAGTGATATAGAATGTGTCCTGCATATCGCGGGCTGGATGATCTTTCGGAAGGTTCATACGTTCAAAGTTATAGTAGTCTTGCTCCACTTCAAAACCATCCACGACTTGGTAACCCATACCAATGAAAATATCTTCGATTTCTTCACTGGTTTGTGTCAAAACGTGGCGGTGACCCGTCGCAACAGGGCGACCTGGAAGTGTCACATCGATACTCTCGCTAGCCAGTTGAGCTGCGACTTTCTTTTCTTCCAATAGTTTAGCTGTTTCTTCAAAGGCTGCTGTCAAGACATCACGAGCTTCATTGACGTGTTTCCCGATAATCGGACGCATCTCAGCAGAGACATCTTTCATCCCTTTGAGGATTTCAGTAAGTGAACCCTTTTTCCCAAGGACAGAAACACGCAAATCTTGCATCTCTTTTTTATTTTCAGCAGTAATCTGCTTCAAGCTAGCCAGCGTTTCTTCACGAAGCGCTTTTAATTGTTCTTCAATAGTTGACATAATTCCTCCATCAGTCGCTCGTAGATAAAAAGAAAACCACATGCCAAACACTCCACTCGGAGCGTTGACACGCGGTACCATCCGTTTTTATCTGACAAGTCAGACCTTCATTTCTAAATCCATGCGCAAGTGAATTCACCCAGCTTTCATATAGAGAGCTTGCAGTCATGGCTCTCCTCCCTGATATACTTCCCTTGAGTTACTAGTCTTGCAGATTTCTATTCAATTACTGTATAGTTTATCAGATTTTTACCATTCTTGCAAGACCTATCTCACTTCTGCTTGCCTTTAAATCGCCATTGGAAGCGTAGCTCGTCATAAAAGGGAAACTCTATAAACAAGACTCCCAAGCCGACACAGAGACTGGCAAGAACGTCTGATGGATAATGAACTCCCAGATAGACCCTTGATACCAACACACTGACTAGGTAGAGGCCAAGGACGATTTGTACGATTTTTCTCCAGACCGGATCTTTAATCCGCTGACTAAGAATAACAATCAAAGTCCCTACCATCAGCGTCACAGCCAGAGAATGGCCACTTGGGAAAGAAAATCCCTTCTCCTCAACCAAGTGTAAAATAGCTGGTCGTGGGCGCTGGTAGATATTTTTAAAGGTCACGATTAAAAGACCTGCCAAAGCCAGATTTCCCAGCATGAAGAAACTTTCTATCTTCCACCGCTTACGATAAAAGGCAAAAGCTGCAATGACAACCCAAGTGATAATCACTGGAATATCAATCAGGCGTGTGATGGCTCGGAAAAGAACAGTCAAGTAATCTGGTAAATCCCCTCGAATGGCAGACTGAATCGATTGGTCAAAATTGACCAACATTTCAGGGTAAAATTTGACCATGTAACCAAGAATAACGAAAAGTAAAAGGGCAAAACTGCCCTTCATTAAAAATGTTTGTTTATCTTTCATAATGTTTTAAGGTTGGTTTCAAGAGAACATACAACAACCAGAATGAAACGGAAAAGATGACACCCTCAATCAAGTTAAAAGGCAACACCATAGTCATTAGGTAGTTGGAAAGTCCCAAAATTTTTCCAATATCAAAGTTAGCAAACTTAGCGTACAAAGGAACAGCATAAACATAGTTGAGAACTAACATAGCCACGGTTAAACCAATAGTTCCAGCTAGAGAGCCTAGTAGGAAACGAAGGGTTGTCCGTTCCTTTTTCCAAATCAAAGCAAATACGATGACAAAAACTCCCAAAGCTACGATATTCATCGGCAAACCAATGTAAGTATTCACTCCTTGACTATTAAGAAGCAATTTCAAGAGTGAGCGAAGCAAGAGAATTCCTAGAGCAGCAGGCAAATCCATGACCACCAGACCCACAAGGACTGGCAAGATACTAAATTCGATCTTGAGGAAGGACGCCGCTGGCAAAAGCGGAAAGTCAAAGTACATCAGCACAAATGAGATGGCTGATAGAATCGCAATGGTCGAAAGTCGACGTGTGTTTGTCATAACAGGTTCCTCCAATTTTCTATAAAATCAGAAGAAGTTAGAAAGGATTCCCCTATCTATTCTCACTTTTTATACCCCAAAAGTTCCCTCGCACTCTATTGAGCAAACGGTTACAATTTAGCTATAAATCTATCAGAACAGACAAAGCTATTCTTTCGTCTTCTCCCATCCAGACTATACTGTCGGTTGTGGAATCTCACCACATCAGCTTGCGCTCGCGGACTTATTTGGCTAAGATATTTTAGATTTATCTAGGCGTCGCAGTCGAAGATAATACTTAAAGTATATCGAGACAAGACAACGACGAGAAAGCTAAAATAGCTGGTCAAATTTACCGCCGGTCGGGAATCACACCCTGCCCTGAAGACTCTTTTATCATAACAAAAAACGCTTGCAAGCGCAAGCATTTTGTTCATTTTCATTTTTTATTTCAATTTATCCACTTCATATGTATGAACAAGCTCAAGACCTGCAAAGTTCTGCTGGCGAAGAGCTTCGTAGACAATCATGCAGACGGTATTAGACACATTGAGACTGCGGACATGTTCATCATTCATGGGAATACGGAGAGCCTTCTCAGGATGTTCTCGCATAAAGTCCTCAGGCAAACCCTTGTCTTCACGTCCAAAAAGAAAATAATGGTCCTCGTCAGTCGATAAATCCACCTCAGAATAGACTTTTTCCGCGAATTTCGAAATCAGATAGAGTTTTCCCTTCATCTGAGACATGAAATCTTCCAAACTCTCGTAAAAATAGATCTCTAGCTTATCCCAATAATCCAACCCAGCTCGCTTCATCTTGCGGTCATCGATAGGAAAGCCCATAGGCTTGATGATGTGGAGGGGAGAATTGGTTGCAGCGCAAGTACGCGCAATGTTGCCTGTATTTTGTGGAATTTGTGGTTCAAATAATACAATGTGATTTGTCATGACTTGCTTCCTTTTACCATTGCAAAAAAATAGCCACACTGCCCGGAGTCAAGCTCAGCAAACAGCGTGGTTAAGGCATCGTTAACTTACCTCACAACAGGTTTGAAGTAAATCAGCGAAACTACTTTCTTAGTATAACACTTTCAGAATCATTGTCAATAGAAACGACTTGATTTTTTCAATTTTTTCAAGCTATTTCCTGGGGTTTCTAGGAGAAAATTCTTAAATATCTGCAAAAATTGCTTACTCTTTTATACCTATCTGTGGACTGGGAATGATGATATTATGACCTCGTTATCTCAAATACTGCTGTATGAAGCCACTCATTATGAATTTGTAAGTCATTTTCTATAACCCTACTAAAGATGAAGCCATTTTTTAAAAGCACCCTCTGAGAGGCTAGATTACCTGTTGCCGTTCCTGCAATGATTCTATTGAAACCATAAGTCGTGAAGGCTTTTTCTAAAACGAGTTTAACCGCTTCGCTGGCATAACCTAAATTGCTAACATTTTCCCCAATCCTATACCCAATCTCTGCTGTTTTTCGATTATTCTCTAAAACACTTAAATTGATTCTTCCGACCATAACGCCTTGCGAATCTCTAATAAGATGCATGTAGACATCATGATTCTCTTGTTCCCTTAACAATTCCCTCGTAATTTCTTTAAAACCTTCTAAATCAAAATAGTTAGCTGGTCTAGGAGGTAAATTCCGCTCAAAATACTCTCGATTTTCTTTTTCAAAAGAATAGACGTCTAAACTATTTTCTTCACACAACAGCTCTAAACTGATCATTACAAATCCTCTCCCATCATTATCTACATTCAAATTTTCTCATGTTTACACAAAGTGAAATTAACACGATTTAAATTAAGTACTTTTACTATTTTATATCGTCTCTACATTATGACACTGAACTTAGTTGAAAATGATTATATTTGAATAACTTTGATTTTGTAGTGTAAATTCTACTGTAAAATATACAAGCTAATTCATGTTTTGTCAAAAAGTTTCAAGTATACAATTATTAACTTTATTTCTCATACAATCTATCAATAAAAAGTTATAGAATAATTTCTCTTTACTTATCTAATAAAAACTTTGACAATACTATTTCCAAGGGTTGTAAAATCGTCCCTGATTCTGCAAAATAAGTAGTAAACTAGTTACTAAAAACAAGGCTGCCAAGAGCAAGGTAATATAGTCTCCTTTTTTCAAGGCCTGATAACTATACCAAGTGCGTTTTTTCTCTTTCCCAAAGCGGCGAAGCTCCATAGCGGTCGCGATGGTATCAATGCGTTCTAGCGAGCTAAAAATCAAGGGAGTGATAATGCGCAGATTGCCTTTGATTCGTTGCATGAGAGAAGCTTTCTTGGATAATTCCATCCCACGCGCCTCCTGAGACATCTTGATAGTAAAGAATTCTTCCTGCAAATCTGGAATATAGCGCAAGGTCAGGCTGACTGAATAGGCAATCTTGTAAGGCACACCAATTTGATTTAAACTGGAAGCAAACTGACTAGGGTGGGTTGTCATCAAAAAGATAATAGCCAGAGGAATGGTGCAAAGGTACTTAATGGCCAGATTTAGCAGATAAAAGAGCTCTTGGCTGGTCAGAGTGTAGACACCGATTCCCTGCCAAATCACACTTCTCTCTCCGTAAAGTCCAACCCCATACTCGGGAGAAAAGAGATAGACCATCAAGACGTTTAAAACGGCAAATACCGTCGCAAAAACGGCCACAAAGGAAACATCTTTAAAATGGATTTCTGACAAATAGAGGAGAAAGACCGAAAAAATAGCAATCAGAACAAGTAGTCTGGTATCATAGCTAATCATGGCCGCCAATGATACAAGGATGAAAAAGAGGAGTTTGCCAGCTCCTGACAAACGATGAATCACAGTATCTCTATGCTGGTAACCGATTAATTTAGCTTGCATCCTTCTCTCCTTTCCTTGTAAAATGCCGTTAAAGCAAGTGGATCCACATCTAGTTTTTTAGCCAAGTTGAAGATAGAAGTTTCTTTTAGATTGGCTTTCACTAACAGCTCAGTATTGCTCAACAGACTAGCTGGATCAGTATCGGCAATCAATTCCCCATCCACCATGACAAGGGCTCGGTCTGAATAATCCAGCATCAATTGCATATCATGAGTAATCATGACAATGGTATGACCTTTTTGATGCAACTCTTCGAGAAATTCCATAATCTCAGTATAATTCTTCTGGTCTTGACCTGCTGTCGGTTCATCTAGGAGGATAATTTCAGCCCCCAAGACCAAAATCGAGGCAATAGTCACACGTTTTTTCTGACCAAATGACAGGGCAGAAATAGGCCAATTACGGAATTCATAGAGACCACAGATTTTCAAGGTTTCATAGACTCTCGTTTCAATTTCCTTCTCATCCACACCTCGCAAACGGAGCCCTAGAGCCACCTCATCAAAGATCATGTTGGTTGAAATCATTTGATTGGGATTTTGCAGCACATAGCCTACTCGTTCCGCCCGCTCTGCAACAGAATCTCCTTTTATATCCTGTCCTTTCCAAAGGTAGTGACCTTCCGTCTGAATAAAGCTACTTAAGGCCTTGGCAAGGGTTGACTTCCCTGCTCCATTTTTTCCGACAATAGCAATCTTTTCACCCTTTTTAATATCCAAATGTAGGGATTTTAAAATCGGTCTATCATCATAAGCAAAAGAAACATCCTCTAATCTAAAAAGTGACTGCAATTCTGACGTCTCTTTTGCCGGTTTTATCTGCAACTGGACCTGACCTTTTGAGATAGACAAGTTATCCAGATCTACTAATTGTTCTTCCGCGGCTAAATCCACACCCAATTGACGGAGAGTCGTTAGATAAAGGGGTTCTCGAATGCCATTTTGTGTCAATAAATCAGTCGCCAGTAACTGATCAGGGCTCCCATTAAAAAGGATACGGCCATCGTTTATCAAGATAATCCGATCCACAGGGCGATGCAGAACATCCTCCAAACGGTGCTCGATAATAAGGGTCGTCGTCCCCTCCTCCTTATGAATCTGGTCAATCAATTCGATAATATCCTGACCTGACTTGGGATCCAGATTGGCGAGTGGCTCATCAAACAAGAGAATCGGACTTTCATCAATCAAAACACCAGCCAGACTAACCCGCTGCTTTTGTCCACCTGACAAATCCTGAGGACGCTGATTCAGTAAAGAAATAAGGTCCAACTTTTCTGCCCATTTATGAACACGATTTTTCATCTCATCTAGAGCTGTCACATCATTTTCCAGAGCAAAAGCCAAATCTTCTGCCACGGACAGACCGATAAACTGCCCATCTGTATCCTGCAAAACTGTGCTGACTAGATGAGATTTATCATAGATGCTCATATCAAAGGCTGCTTGACCCTTTATCAAAAATTCTCCAGACTGCTGACCCTTGTAAATATTGGGAATAATCCCATTCAAACACTGACCCAAGGTAGACTTGCCTGACCCAGATGGCCCAACAATTAAGACTTTCTCTCCCTTGTAAATGGTCAAGTCCACCCCTTGCAAGGTCGGTTCTTGTTGCGTTTCATACCGGAAAGAGAAATCCTTCCACTCAATTATAGCTTCTTTCATCTTACTCTCTTCATTCGCTTCTTAGACTTCTATTTTATCATAAATTAACCCCTTCTTGCAGTCTCTTCTCTTAAAATCTTAGCGCCAACAAGATTCCTATCCTAGACTGGTTACCTGACTAGACTATAAACAGTGAAAAAGACTGGTCACCCAGCCTTTTCCTTTATCTTAGTCCTTTTTCAAACTTCCTGAACGAGTCTGCGTACGTGAATAAGCTAGCAAGAGAAGGGTTCCTGCGATAGCTACAGTTACAGCATTACCAATACCTGCAACAATCCCTTGAGCAAATACTTTTTCTGCCGCTTCTCGATAAATCACAACATCTCCAAGTGGTGCCAAGATACCCCAAACAAGAGCATTTGCAACAATCTGAATAAGGTTAAAGAAGACAATATCCTTCAACTCAAAAACACCCTGTGTTACTCGAATGTATTTTCTAAATAGCCCCACAGTTAGACCAAAGAGACCACTAGCAATAATCCATGTCCACCAAAGACCGTAGCCAGCAATAGCGTCCTTCACCGCATGCCCAATTAAACCAACAAGTAGTCCCACTAGAGGGCCAAAAATGATAGACAAGAGGGTCTGTACCGCATACTGAAGCTGGATGCTTGTATTTGGAACAGGTGTCGGAATGCTGATCATCCCGATGACAACAAAGAGCGCAGCTCCAAGACCGATAGCAACAACTTGTTTAATTGATTGATTTTTCATCTATATTCTCCTATTTTATGATTCTATTTTCTTTATTTCAATGGTCCAAGATGAACCGACACCCACATTGTAAGCTTTGGCAAAGGAACCTTGGTTAATTGCCAGACCTAAACGATAGAGTGAGTTGATGTAAAGGATTGGTTGCCCAATTCTCACATCTGCAAATGATTTGCCATAAACAACCTGATTTTGATAGACCAGCATATCCGCATGATAGATAGTAACCTCAAAACGGTCACCAAATTCTGGTTCCAGTTTGTAAAATTCTTCCCTTGTGATAGAGGTCCAAAGCGAACCAAAACGCACATCCAGAATATCAATAGCTCCCTTCACCAAATGATCTTCTATGATAGTCTCTACAACTGGAAGCTCCACAATCTGATCCACACTGAGCTCTGGCCCTACTTCCTCAAAAGTAATGTGACCACTGGCCAGTTTAGCACCAGTATAGGCATAAACATCACGACCGTGGAAGGTATAAGAATGCTCTGTATTTCGACGTCTATTGGCCACTTCAGAAATCTCACGAATAGCTACAATGCCAACGTGTTTCTTGATAAAAGAAAGCGTCCCATTATCTGGCGTAACAATATATTGATTTTTTGCAGTCTTGGCAACTACACTCTTACGTTTCGAGCCGACACCTGGATCGACCACCGATACAAATGTCGTTCCCTCAGGCCAGTAATCCACCGTCTGAAAGAGACGGTAGCTCCCCTCAAAAATATTATAAGGCGTGATGTCGTGCGTCAAATGATGAATTTTTAAGGTTGGAGACTCTTCTAAAGCCACTCCAATCATAGCCGATACCGCACCATCTACCAAACCAAAGTCTGATTGTAATACCAGTAAATTATTATTCATTTTGTCTCCCCGTATGTCCTTTATCATACCATATTTTCTAGAAAGTAGCTAATAGCTATTTCAATTGGTTAGGGTATAGTTTTACCTTATAGCAAATTTCCTACTAAAAACTCTGCTGATTAGCTAGTAGGTGCATTTTTTCTTGAAAAAAGGTATGATAGTTACATAATGAAGAAGTAGGTTTTATTATGAAAATTATCCTTGTCGGAGGGGGAAAAGTTGGTTCTGCCCTCTGTCGCTCCTTGGTTGCAGAAAAGCACGATGTTTTACTGATTGAACAAAACGAAGCCGTCCTCAATCATATTGTTAATCGCTTTGATATCATGGGTATCCTTGGTAACGGGGCTGATTTTACCATCCTTGAGCAAGCCAGTGTCCAAGATTGTGATATCTTTATCGCCCTGACTGAATACGATGAAGTGAACATGATTGCAGCCGTTCTAGCCAAAAAAATGGGAGCTAAAGAGACCATCGTTCGGGTGCGGAACCCTGAATATTCTAACTCTTATTTCAAGGAAAAGAATATTCTCGGTTTTTCTCTTATCGTTAATCCTGAGCTCTTGGCTGCCCGCGCTATCGCGAATATCATTGACTTCCCCAACGCCCTCTCTGTCGAACGTTTCTTTGGTGGACGGGTCAGCTTGATGGAATTCACTGTTAAATCCTCCAGTGGTCTTTGCCAAATGCCCATTTCTGATTTTCGGAAAAAATTTGGCAATGTCATTGTCTGTGCGATCGAAAGAGATCATCAAATTATCATCCCAAGTGGTGACATGACCATACAGGATAAAGATAGAATCTTTGTCACTGGTAACCGTGTTGATATGATGCTCTTCCATAATTATTTTAAATCTCGTGCCGTGAAGAGTCTTCTTATTGTTGGAGCTGGTAGAATTGCCTATTATCTACTAGGTATCCTCAAAGACAGTCGTATCGATACCAAGGTTATTGAAATCAATCCTGAAATCGCTAGCTTCTTTAGCGAGAAATTCCCAAATCTCTACATCGTTCAAGGAGATGGTACCGCAAAAGATATCCTGCTGGAAGAAAGTGCTCAAAACTATGATGCCGTTGCGACTCTAACAGGAGTCGATGAGGAAAATCTGATTACCTCTATGTTCCTTGACAGGGTAGGTGTACAGAAAAATATTACTAAGGTCAATCGTACCAGTCTCCTCGAGATTATCAATGCGCCTGATTTTTCAAGTATCATCACACCTAAAAGCATCGCTGTAGATACGATTATGCACTTCATTCGTGGTCGAGTTAATGCCCAGTATTCAGACCTTCAAGCCATGCACCATCTAGCAAATGGCCAAATCGAAACCCTGCAATTCCATATCAAGGAAGCTAATAAGATGACTGCCAAACCTCTTTCTCAACTGAAATTGAAAAAAGGGGTTCTTATTGCAGCTATCATTCGAAAAGGCAAGACTATTTTCCCTACTGGGGAGGATATGCTGGAAGTTGGAGACAAGCTCCTAGTAACAACCCTGTTGCCAAACATCACCAAGATTTATGACTTGATCGCGAGGTAAGAAATGAATAAAAGTATGATTCGTTACCTCCTTTCAAAATTACTTTTGATTGAAGCTGTTCTTCTTTTGGTTCCTGTGTCTGTCGCTGTCTATTACCGTGAATCGAGCCAAGTCTTTACGGCCCTCTTTTCAACAATAGGGATTCTCGTATTACTAGGCGGTTCAGGAATTTTACAAAAGCCCAAAAATCAACGGATTTATGCCAAGGAGGGAGTCTTGATTGTTGCCCTCTGTTGGATCCTCTGGTCTTTCTTTGGTGGTCTCCCCTTTGTTTTTGCTAAGCAAATTCCCAGCGTTATCGATGCCTTTTTTGAAATCAGCTCTGGCTTTACAACTACTGGAGCAACTATTCTGAACGACGTTTCGGTCCTCAGCCGTTCCCTCCTCTTCTGGCGAAGTTTTACCCACTTGATCGGAGGGATGGGAGTGCTTGTTTTTGCACTTGCTATTATGGATAATGCCAAGAATAGCCACCTAGAAGTGATGAAGGCTGAGGTTCCTGGTCCCGTCTTTGGTAAGGTTGTATCCAAACTCAAAAACACTGCCCAAATTCTCTATCTCCTTTATCTAGCTCTCTTTTCACTCTTTGTCATCATCTATTATCTGGCTGGCATGCCCCTATTTGATAGTTTTGTCATTGCCATGGGAACAGCAGGTACAGGAGGTTTTACAGTCTATAACGATGGAATTGCTCACTATGGTAGCTCACTGATTACCTATCTGGTTAGTATCGGGGTTTTGGTTTTTGGGGTAAATTTCAATCTCTACTACTACCTCATGCTCCGTCGCGTCAAAGCCTTCTTTGGTGACGAAGAACTTCGGGCTTACTTGGTCATCGTGCTGGTTTCGACAGGCTTGATTAGCCTCAATACCCTCTATCTCTACTCAGGATTTTCCAAGAGCTTTGAAATGGCCTTCTTCCAGGTTTCCAATATCATTACAACGACTGGTTTTGGTTACGGAGATATTACCAACTGGCCCCTCTTCTCCCAGTTTATCCTTCTCTTCCTCATGGGTATCGGTGGCTCTGCTGGTTCAACCGCAGGTGGACTCAAGGTTATTCGAGGTCTTATCCTTTCAAAAATTGCTAAAAATCAGATTTTGTCAATCCTATCGCCCCACCGTGTTTTGACCCTCCATGTTAATAAAACAGTGATTGACAAAGATACCCAGCATAAGATTCTCAAGTACTTTGTCATCTATTCTATGATTTTGCTATCCCTTATCTTTATTGTCAGCCTAGATAGCAATGATTTTCTGGTTGTGACCAGCGCTGTCTTTAGCTGTTTCAATAATATTGGGCCTATCCTAGGAACCACTTCTAGTTTCTCAATCTTTAGTCCTATCTCAAAAATTCTCCTCTCCTTTGCAATGATTGCAGGCCGCTTGGAGATATACCCAATCCTACTTCTCTTCATGAAGAGGACTTGGTCTAAGAGATAAAATACAACCACACCTTGTGTCTTACAAAGTGTGGTGTTTTTCTTTATCCCAAAACCAATTCATCGCTAACTAAACTTTGCCCACTATTTTTCTGGAAGAGATGCATGAGATCTTCAACCGTCAGATGCTTTTTCTCCTCTCCCTTGACATCCACCACTATCTTACCCTGATAGAGCATAATAAGACGATTCCCGTACTCAATCGCATGGTTCATATCGTGGGTAATCATCAAAGTCGTCAACTGATGATCTTCCACAATTTTTTGCGTCAAATCCATCACCATTTGACTCGTTTTCGGGTCAAGTGCCGCAGTGTGTTCATCTAAAAGCAAAAGTTTGGGTTTCACCAAGGCTGCCATGACTAAGGTCAAGGCCTGTCTTTGTCCTCCTGAAAGGTATTGAGTATCCACTTTCAAGCGGTTTTCAAGGCCAATATTCAACTCTTTCAAGGCTTCTTGGAACTGGATTCTATCCTTCTCCTTCACACCCCAACCAAGCCCTCTCTTTTGCCCACGTCTCAAGGCAATAGCCATATTCTCCTCAATCGTCAAACGCGAAGCTGTTCCCATCTTAGGATCCTGAAAAACACGGGCAATATCCTTGGCTCTCTTTCTGACACTCAGATTTTTAATGGATTTACCTGCCAATATAAGGTCTCCTTCGTCCACCGATAGATTACCAGCTAAGATATTCATCAAAGTGGATTTCCCTGCTCCATTTCCACCAATCACAGAGATAAAATCTCCCTCTTCAACCTCTAAATCTAATCCTTTGAGGACATGGTTCTCATTGACCGTCCCTGTTTCAAATGTTTTGTGAATATTTTCAAGCGTTAACAAACTTACCATAACTTTCTCCTCCTATTCATTTCTCAATTTCAGACCACGAATCTTTAAGCGCTTTTGCAATTCTGGTGCAAATAAAACTAAGGCTAACAAGATTGCATTAAAGAGACGTACTAAGTTTTGATCTAGATTTGGGATTTCATAGATATTTAAAATAATCAAACGGTATACAATAGCACCAATTCCGATGGATAACAAGCGGCCTCCAATGGTCAAGTCGTGTATCAAAACTTCCGCAATAATAACTGCACTCAAACCAACAACAATGGTTCCTGTCCCAGAAGTCACATCTGAAAATCCATCATTTTGGGCAAACAAGGAACCACATAAGGCAATCAAACCGTTTGAAATCATGTAACCAACAATCTTCATGGTGTCTACATTGACCCCATTGGCCTCACTCATCGGAATATTGTCCCCAGTCGAACGCAAGACCAAGCCAATCTCTGTTTTCATCAAAAGAGTCAAGACCAAACAAACAAGTAAGAGACAGGCCAAACTGAATGAGAAAACAGCTTCTTCATTTGTCAGTCCCAAGCTAGCCAATTGTTTAAAGACAGTTGCAGAATCTCCCAAGGAAAGATTAGGCACGCTTCCCATGATTTTAATATTGATCGAATAAAGCCCTGTCAAGGTCACAATACCTGTCAAGAGAGCAGGAATTTTCAACTTTGTGTGGAGCATTCCTGATACAAGACCTGCTACCATACCTGCCAGCAAAGCTAGTAAGGTCGCAATCCAAGGATTTGTCCCTGCCTGTATCTGTGATACAACGACTGCTGCCCCCAAAGGAAAGGCTCCCTCAGCTGTCATATCCGCAATATCCAAAATACGGAAAGTCAAGTAGACCCCAATAGCCATAATCGACCATAGCAAACCTTCTGATAAACTAGATAATACAAAATTCATCTTAAACCTCCTTATTCCTTGCCTTCTAACTTACTAATATCAATTCCCAATGCATCTGCCATTTCTTGATTGGTATGCAATTCCAGTTTTTCAGGCAACTCAACTGCTATATTTTCTGGCTTTTCACCTTTTAAAACACGAATCAGCATGCGGGCTGTCTGTCTTCCCAATTCTTCATAATTGGTTCCGTAGTTATACAAGCCACCAACAGCAATCATTTCTGTGGAACCACCGAATACTGGAACCTTGTGTTTAATAGAAACCTGCTTGACTGTTTCCATGGTTGATGAAATGATATTATCCGTTGGTACAAAAACCATATCCACCTCTGCCATCAAGCTCTCTGTAGCAGCCTTGACGTTGTTACTGTCCAAGATTGTTTTTTCAACAACGGTAAAGCCTTTTTCTTCCAGAAGACGCTTAGCTTCATCCTTTTGGACAACTGAGTTTGGCTCGCTCTGAGTATAGAGAATTCCAATTGTTTTAGCTTTTGGCAACACTTTCTTTATCAAATTGATTTGGGTTGAAATGGCATCTGATGACTGATCGCTTGTCCCAGTCACATTGCCTCCAGGATGCTCTCTTGACTCAACCAACTTGGCACTGACAGGATCTGTTACAGCTGAAAAGATAACCGGTGTCGTTTGCGTTGTATTGGCCAAGCTCTGAGCAGAAGGCGTTGCGATGGCTAGAACGACATCACTGGATTCTGCTAGTTGCTGGGAAATCGTTTTAAGATTTCGTTGTTCTCCTTGTGCATTTTGCAAATCTATCTCAATATTTTTCCCCTCCACATAGCCTTGTTTGGCTAGTTCATCCACAAAACCTTCTCTAGTAGCGTCTATGGACTGGTGGGTAATAAATTGCGAAATACCGATACGAAACACATCTTTTTTCTTATCTGCCTTCAACTGATGTAAACTAATCAGAGAGGTCAAGAGGATACCCACTACCAAGAGAGGGGCTAGTAATTTTCGAACAACTTTCATAATGAAACTCCTTCTCAGAAAAGATAAAACAAAAAACCGCCTAGATACTATCTAAACGGATGCTTGAAATAATCTAACAAGTTACAACTTAGCTAGTCCATTTAGATATTCATCTATATGGACCACAATCAAAAATCTTAGCCACATAGATACAAACAAATTGCTTGAACTGTTTGCATCCATGGTGACATGTCTACAAACACTATCTAAAGTAGCTAAAGTAAAAGTTTTGATTCATAGTTACAGCTTGTCTTTTGTTCATTTCTTTTTCTGCTTTCTTTTTTTGATGTTTCCTATCTTACCACCTTTTTCATTAGCTGTCAAGAATATTTCAGAATTTTTTAAAATTTTTCGAAAATTCTTTCGAAAACTCTTTCAAAGTTTTTTCAAATCAGTCCAACAAAAAAAGGTTTATAATTTCCATAAAAGTTGACATGGAAATTATAAAACCATTATTAGTTTAATCCTTGTTGGTAACGTGCCAATTCGGCTTGGTTCGCCCAAACATAGTGACCTGGACGGATTTCAACCATAGACGGCTTATCAGTCTCATAGTCGTGTTGACTTGGGTCGTAAACCTTCAAGACCTTCTTACGTTCCAAGATTGGATCTGGGATTGGTACCGCTGAAAGCAAGGCTTGAGTATAAGGATGAATTGGATTGTTAAACAATTCTTCTGTTTCTGCAACCTCTACAATAACACCCTTGTAAATAACTGCGATACGATCTGAAATAAAGCGAACGACAGACAAGTCATGGGCTATAAAGAGATAGGTCAAACCGAGTTCTTTTTGGAATTTTTTAAGCAAGTTCAAGACTTGGGCACGAACAGACACGTCCAAGGCTGAAATTGGCTCATCCGCAATAACAAAGTCTGGTTGCATGACCAAGGCACGGGCAATACCGATACGTTGACGTTGACCACCTGAGAATTCATGAGGGTAACGAGTCAAGTGCTCAGCAAGAAGCCCCACTTCACGGATAATATTTTTAACCTTCTCTTTACGTTCTTCCTCATCCTTAAACAGACGGTGATTGTAAAGACCTTCAGAAATAATATAATCAACAGTCGCACGTTCATTCAAACTTGCGGCAGGGTCTTGGAAAATCATCTGGATACGACGAATCAATTCCGCAGCTTGTTCACGCGATTTCTTACCATTAATCTTTTGACCATCAAAAATGATATCTCCATTACTTGTGTCATTTAGACCAATTATCGCACGACCAATAGTTGTTTTCCCACTACCTGACTCACCTACAAGCGAGAACGTTTCTCCCTTGTTGATAAAGAAGTTAGCATTTTTAACTGCGACAAACTTCTTACTTCCTTCACCGAAGGAAATTTCTAAATCTTTGATTTCTACTAATTTTTCAGACATTTCCTTCCTCCTAGTCTGCCAGATGGGCAAATCCCATTTTTTCACGAATCTTATCATGGAGATTTGCAATCACAGCTGGTTTTTCTACTTTTGGAGCATCCTCATGAAGTAGCCAAGTTTTAGCCCAATGTGTCTCTGATACTGAGAATTGAGGAGCTTTTTGTTCGAAGTCAATTTGCATTGCATAGTCAGAACGCAAGGCAAAGGCATCCCCTTTCAGGTCAGTATAAAGTGACGGAGGTGTTCCTGGGATTGAGTAAAGATCCCCTTTATCATCAGCAAGCTGAGGCAAGCTAGACAAGAGACTCCATGTATATGGATGGCGAGGGTCATAGAAGACTTCCTCAACAGTTCCATACTCAACGATTTCTCCTGCATACATAACCGCTACCTTATCTGCAATACTTGCCACCACACCAAGGTCGTGGGTGATAAAGATTGTTGTGAAATGGTACTCGTTTTGTAAAGATTTCAACAAATCAATAATCTGAGCTTGGATGGTCACATCCAAGGCAGTCGTTGGCTCATCACAAATCAAGACATCAGGTCGGCAGGCAAGAGCAATCGCAATAACGATACGTTGACGCATTCCTCCAGAATATTGGAATGGGTATTCATCAAAACGTCTATCTGCATCTGGAATCCCAACCTTATTCATGTAGTCAATGGCCAATTCTTTCGCTTCTTTAGCTGTTTTTCCTTGGTGTTTTACAATAACTTCTGTAATCTGACTACCAATTGTTTTAATTGGGTCCAAACTAGTCATTGGATCTTGGAAGATAGTCGCAATCTTAGCGCCACGAATTTGTTCCCAATCCTTGTGAGAAGATAAAGCTGTCAAATCTTGACCACGGTAGTCAATGCTACCTTGGGCAATGCGACCATTTTCTTCAAGCATACCTGTGAAAGTCTTTGTCAAAACAGATTTTCCTGATCCTGACTCACCTACCAAGGCTAATACTTCTCCTTCAACTAGTTCAAGGGAAACGCCGCGAATGGCTGTCAATACTTTGTCACGAACGTCAAATTCCACGACAATATCGCGAGCAGTCAAAATTACATTTTTTTCTTTTGTCATTTCTACTCCTATCTATGTGTACGTGGATCACTAGCATCCGCTAAGTTTTGACCAACTACGAAAAGGGATAAGGATACCAAGACAAGAGTTGTCAATGGAATCCAGAAGAGGTATGCATTTGTCGTTACGTTCTGAGAGTAATCTGAAATCAAACGACCTAAACTTGGAACTGTAATCGGCAATCCAAGTCCAAAGAATGAAAGGAAAGCTTCGTATGAGATAAAGGCTGGAAGCATTTGAGATGTCGTCGTAACGATAACAGATACCAATTGTGGCATAATGTTTTTTACAACAATCTTAAAGGTTGGTGTTCCAAGTGTACGTGAAGCAAGGTTATACTCCAAGTCACGATAACGCATGATCTGAATACGAATTGAGTAAGCAATACCAATCCAAGTAGTCACACTCATAGCAAAAATCAGATTCCAGAATCCAGCTCCGATTGAGTAAGTCAAGACAATGACAATCAAAAGAGATGGGATGTTTGAGATGACATTATAAACTTCCATCATCACACGGTCAACTGATTTTGAAATTCCCCAAATACCACCGACAAAAACACCGATAACCAAGTTAATCACTGTCGCAATCACAGAAATGAGGATAGAGTTACGAGCTCCGAACCAGACACCGTCAAAGAGAGATTTACCGTTACTGTCTGTACCGAACCAATGCTCAGCATTTGGCTTGATATAACGAGCACTAAAGTCGTTTACTTTGCTGACATCATTGAAATCAAACTTAGAAAACATTGGGTAGATGAAACTCATCAAAATGATAGCTACCAAGATTCCCAACATGACTACAGTTGATTTCTTCTTCATAAATTGTCTAAACACTGAGCCCCAGTATGAATAGGCTGGCGCATCAATGGCTTCAGAGGCAAAATCGTCACGTTTTACGAACTGAAATTTTTCTTTATCGATTGTAGACATTATTTGCCTCCTTTCTCAGTCAATTTAATACGTGGGTCAATAATAGTCATCCAAATATCTCCCAAAAGAAGTGAGAAGATAGAAATACATGTAAAGATGAAGACAAGACCTACGACCATAGAGTTATTAGATGCTTTTACAGAGTCAATCAACATTTTACCCATACCTGGGAAAGCGAAGACTGTTTCAGTAAGGGTTGCACCACCGATAACCCCGATAACAGCACCAGGAATTCCTGAAACCAGCGGAACCATGGCATTTTTAAAGATGTGTTTGTTTGAAATTTCTTTTTCAGACAAACCTTTTGCACGAGCAAAACGAACAAAGTCCTGTGATTGCAAGTCAATCATGTAACGACGAATCCAAATAGCTGTACCAGGAGCACCCAATAAACCAAGGATAACTGCTGGTAAAACATACGAACGCCAATCTCCAGCACCCAAGATAGGGAATGAATCTGGAAGACCAATTGATGATCCAATCAAACGAACAATGTAAACCAAGGCAATGGTTGGAAGGGCCATCAAGAAGGTCAAAAACCCTGTTGAGAAGCTATCAATCCAAGTATTCTTGAAGCGAGCCATAGCTGAACCAAGTGGCACGGCAATCGCATAAGAAATCACCAAACCAATCAATCCAACGACTGCAGAGCTAGCAATCATAGAAGGATATTGGTAGTTGCTTTCAGTTGCAGTATATGGGTCATCTTTCCCATAGTTAGCTACTTCACGAGAATCAGCCTGACTAGGCGATTTGTAGGTTCTTGAGTAGATATTAACTGAAGATGTTTTCTTACCAGTTGGGAATTGCACTTCTGATGTCTTAGTTTGACCTTGTCCTTGTGTGATAACTTGAAGCACAGGAGTATTAGCATAAGTTGGATATGAATCACCCAAATTCAAGTTCACAAAGTTTTGGTGAACAAATGGGAACTGACTATTGAAGTACAAGAGGTACTTGTGTTTAGTCCCTGAACCTACCAGAGACCAGCCGATAGCGGGATCATTTTCAAAACGCAAATAACGCTCCAAATTTGGATTTTCTGGGTCCTGAATCTTGTTTGTGTGGTCGATATCAAGCAAGTTTGCATAGAATTTAAACACACGTTCAAAAATTGGAATTTCACGTGTAGCGTAGAATTGGCCACTTTCAGTAAATTCTCCCAAGGTCCAACCATGACCGATTTGTTTGATGTATTTTTCATAGATAGCCTTGTTGGTGTCATTAGCTTCAACTGTTACAGAGGCATCCATCTGGCTGGCTTTTTCTTGCAATTCCTTGGTATCGTAGTACTCGATATAGCCCATACGCTCATAAACAGTGTTCTCATAGTTATCACGCTTATCAGCAGTTGTCGCAATCTTGTTATAGTTGGTATCCTGTTTGAAAATCAATTTTCGAGGAACCATTGTATAGATAATCGTGTAAGTCAAGGTTGTTACTAAGAAGATAGAAACCAATGACCGCAAGACACGCATAAAAATATATTTCTTCATATCGTTTCCTTTTTAAATCCCAAAAGAACCTTCTCCTCATGGAGAGAAAGTTCCCTTGAGAGTTATTTATTTAACGTGTTTAGTCAATTCTTTTTGAACTTTTTCGTTTGATTCTTTTTTCTCTTTAATCCATTTCTCACGAGCTTGTTCATAATCAGCCTTTGTTACAACTTTGTCTTGTAACTGAATATATTTGAAGTAGAGATTTGAACCTTTGTCTCCAGATTGGCTATAAGAAGCTGAGAATGGTACAACACGAGAAATGAATGGTGCAGCACCACTAGAAGACATAGCTGGTAAGAAGAGTGAACTGTCTGTCAACCAAGCTTGAGCAGCAGCATATTTTTCATAACGTTTGTTAAGATCACTTGTTTCTTTTCCAGCTTCATCAAGCAATTTATCGTAATCTTTCACACCAACTTTAGCTGCAGCTGCATTTGATGGGTCATCATACCCCATATAAGTTTTCGTTTGCTCACTATTAGTTGATTTAAGGATATCAAGGTAAGTTGATGGATCTTCATAGTCAGGATTCCATCCAACCGCACCTGAAAGATCCCAATCCTCAGCTGCCGCATTAGCAGCATAATAAGTCGCATTAAAGAATTCATCTTTAGAAATTTGTTGAATATCGATGACAACATTTTCTTCGCCTAAAACTTTTTCAACTGATTGTTTGAACGACTGAATCCGTGCGACAAAGTTTTTAGAGGTTTGGTCTACTGGAACATCCAAGTGGATAGGGAATTTCACACCTTCTGCTTCCAGAGCAGTTTTAGCTTTAGCAAATTCTGCTTTAGCTTTGTCAGCGTTAAAGAGACCGTCTTGACCATCAGCAAAGTTTACATCTTTCCACTCATCTCCATAAGTCTTAACTTTTTCAGCAACCAAGTCACCGAAAGTTTTTTCGCCTGCAGTCACAAAGTCTGGTTTCACAAATAAATTACGAACTGCGAGAGGAGCACCTTCTTTACCGTTAACTTGAGCAGAATAACCTGTACGGTCAAAGGCAAAGTTCAAGGCTTGGCGGAAGTCTTTGTTAAGAAGAGCTTTCTTAGTAGATGTTTTCTCTTCATCTGTCGTTTTAGATGTATATTTGTAATTTTGTCGATCGATATTTACACCTAAACCTCCAATACCAGCTCCTGACGGAGTGTAGAAAATATTATCCTTGTATGACTCCTCTACCTTTGAGAAGTTTGAACTTGTTGGGTAAAGACGAGCAAAACTATAAGCTCCACTTGTAAAGTTACGCTCAAGTGATTCTTGGTCCGAACCATCAAAATATGCAAGTGTTGCTGTATCTAAATGAACATTCTCTTTATCCCAGTACTGCTCGTTCTTAGCAAATTCGATAGAAGATTTAGCAGTCAAACCTTTAAGCAAGAAAGGTCCATTATATAGCAATGATGTAGGATCTGTCGCTTTAGCAAAATCAGAGCCTTTTGATTTTTCAAATTCTTCGTTTAATGGCCAGAAAATTGAATAAACCATCTTAGAGTTCCAGTAAGGTTCTGGTTGGTTCAAAGTATACTCAAGAGTATAGTCATCAACCGCTTTAACACCTACTGTAGAGAAATCTTTTGAATTCCCAGCCAAATAATCAGATAAACCTTTAACAGAAGTTTCAGCTAGATATAGAGCTTCTGATTTCTTATCTGCCGCATGTTTCAATCCATTCACGAAGTCTTTAGCAGTCACTTCGGCATATTCTTCACCATCGGATGTCATCCATTTGACACCTTTACGAATTTTGTAGGTATATGTCAATCCATCTTTTGATACAGACCAGTCTTCTGCAACCGCAGGAGTCAAATTCCCGTATTTGTCATTTGTGAAGAGGCCATCGATCCCGTTTGAAGTAGCCACTTTCGTACTCTCTTTTCCAGAAATAATATAATCTAATGTTTCTGGGTCAGCCGAATAGACATAGCCATAGGTTTTTGGAGCTGTCGAATCAGATGATTTTGAATTCCCACAAGCTACTAACACACCTGTTGCCAATAAAGCAACTCCTGCTGCAACAAAGACTCTACTTTTTTTCATTTATTTACTCCTCTGATAAAGTATAGGTTATCATTAATTATATCATAGATTTCAAGAAAAGTAAACGAATTTTCAGAATATTTAGGCTTATTGATACAAAAAATCTGAAAAAGCTATTGACTGAAAATCATTTTCAAGGTATAATAATAAACGTTAAGGCGGTATAGCCAAGTGGTAAGGCACGGCTCTGCAAAAGCTTGATCGTCGGTTCAAATCCGTCTACCGCCTTCTATAACTTGATTTTTCAAGTTTCATTTAAACAGAAAGCCCAATATAAAGGGCTTTTTTCTTTTTACTCGAATAAATACGTATAACCTTAAAAAACTTTTGGGACTAGGTTGGGACTGAGTTTTTCGAGGACTCAATTCCCTTTTGAAATCAACTGAAAAAAGCTTTGTCACACCTGGTGACAAAAGCCTCTAGTTTACTCTGTTTCTTCTTCTATTTCAACTTCGGTAATTTGGACTTTTACCTTGGTAACACGTCCATTTTTCACTTTATCATTGGTTAGGATAAGCTGCTTGTTTTGACTTACTAATTCATAACTGAGTTTCTCAGTCGTTGGAATGGTCCCCACTCCTGTCAAATAGTAACCAGCGATGGTATCAACGTCATCACTTTCCAGTTCAACATCAAAGTAGTCATTAAAATCATTGAGATTCATGGTACCTTGAACAATATAAGTATCTTCTCCAATTTTATGAACTTCGATTTCAGCCTTATCTGTTTCGTCATCGATTTCGCCAACGATTTCCTCTAAGAGGTCTTCCAGGGTCACCAAACCAGCCATCCCACCGTATTCATCCAGCAAGATTGCCATTTGTCTTTGGGTATTGCGCAGTTCTTTTAACAAGTCATCCACAAAAATAGTTTCAGGAACAAAAAGTGGATCTTGTAAGATTTTCTTCCAAACAATATTGTCAAAACCGTCCACAAAGGCTGCATTAAGAAGACTCTTGGTGTGAATGATTCCAATCACGTTATCCTTGTCTCCATCATAGACAGGGATACGAGAATAATTTTGTTTTAAAATACTTTGGATGATGGTTTGACTATCATCCTGAATATCGACCATAAAGGCATCCGTTCGAGGAACCATGACTTCTCTGGCCATTAATTCGTCCAGTGAAAAGATCCCTTGTAACATCTCAATTTCGTCAGCATCTAGTGTTTCTTCACTATTTGTCAACATGTACTCAATTTCATCACGGGTCATTTTTTCGTCAGCATCATCAAAGGTCATCGGAGTCAAGCGACTCAAGAGATTGGTAGATGCAGATAACAGCCAAACAAAGGGACTAACTAGTTTCCCCAAACCAATAATAACTGGTGCTGTACGAATGGCCAAGGCATCCTTTAGATTAAGAGCGATTCTCTTAGGATACAATTCCCCAAAAACGATGGAAATATAAGTCAAAAATGCTAAAGATAGAAAACTTGCAACGGCATAAGCTGTTTCACCATTTCCAAGCCAAGAGGCAATTTCTCGTCCTAGAGTGTCTGCCAAACTCGCCCCTGATAAGATCGTAATCAGAGTAATCCCTACTTGAATAGTTGATAAAAAGTGGTTAGGATTTTCTAGTACCTTCAGCAGACGGATATAGCGTCTATCTCCTTCTTCTGCCTTTTGTTCAACACGCGCACGGTTAAGTGAAACCATGGCCATTTCTGTGGCTGAGAAAAAGGCATTTAACACCGTCAAGATAAACAATAAAACAAACTGTAGCAACAAATTCTGACTACTTGGGTCTTCCATAGTTCTTCTCCTAAAATAGTATCTTATCCTTTATTATATCACAAAATCTAATCCAGTACATATTATTTTTTTCTCATACTCTTCGAAAATCTCTTCAAACTACGTCAGCTTCACCTTGCCGTAGGTATGGTTACTGACTTCGTCAGTTCTATCCGCAACCTCAAAACAGTGTTTTGAGCTGACTTCGTCAGTTCCATCTACAACCTCAAAATAGTGTTTTGACGGCTAGCTTCCTAGTTTGCACTTTGATTTTCATTGAGTATTAGTGTCTATTGTAGCCCTGCTTAAACTAGTAAGAAAGAACTCCTACATCCACAAGGGACATAGGAGTTTATCTTATCTTTTACTGAGTTACCGTCACTTCTCCAGTTCGGTAATCCAGTTGAAGTCCCTTTTGAACATTGGGGACTAGAACATTAAATTCCAATTCTCCGTCTGAAGACTTGGCTTCAATTTGTGAAGCTGAAGGAACTAAGTCCTCATTTGAAGCGTAATAAAGGGTCACGCGGTAACGGACACGCTTGTTTTGGTCTAAGGCTTTACGCACCAAGCTTTCATAATAGTTTTGACCAGTCGAATCCTCGGCTTGTGCCTGATTTGCCCAGGCTGTCTGAACAGCAATGTTTTTAGGATTACTTGTTGAGGCATCAAAACCATCCAAGCCACCGATTAAGGCATAGCCCAACAAGTGACCTCTATCGACGGCATGCGTATAAGATCCCTTTAGATTCTTGACCTGATGCCAGCCTGGAGGAGTCCAAGAAGTCGATCCATTCCCAGTTTCTTCCCGATTCTTGTACTGACGAGTAGCCTTAGACAAGAGGGCATTTGCTACAGTTGGTACGGTTTCCTTGCCCACTGTCTTTGTTTTATTATCAGCGTAGGGCTTACTTGAAACCTTGGCATCTAGGTTTGTTTTATTACCATTGACGATAAAAGCACCTGAGCCATTCCACTCAAGACTCCCTTTTATTTGGCTTTTGACTGTGTCTGTTAAGACACTTTCTGCCAATTCTTGACTAGGAGCTTCAGACGCTTGTTTTTTCTGACTAACCTTTGTTTTAGGACTATTAGGTGTCGACTGCATCTGCTTGATATAATAGCTTCCCGCAGATAAAAGCAATAACACTAGCAGTCCGATCAGTGTCTGTCTTGTTTTTTTATCCATTTTTCTCCTTATCTCTAGAAAAAGACTGGTTCTCCAGCCTAATTTCCTGTAAATTTATGAATCAATTCCTGCCATTTTGCTGGAGACAGGATGGCCCATGGATCTTGACCCTTTCCCAAGATTCCATAGCCTACCATTAGACCGATTCCTAGGGCAAGAGCACCTAAAAACAGTACTATGATGACTAAAAGTAAACGCTTGATTACGTAGCTTGATTTCTTATTCATCTTCATCACTTGCCTCAATCCGCTGAATCTTAGCACCTAGCTGCGCTAACTTCTCATGGAAACGGTAGTAACCTCTATCCAAGTGAACCAATTTACCAACTACAGTTTCTCCTTGTGCTACCAAACCTGTCAAAATCAAGGCTGCGCTGGCACGAAGGTCAGTTGAAAGAACTTCTGCTCCCTGCAAAGGTTGTCCACCAACAATACGAGCCGTATCACGGATAATCTCAGAATGCAATCCCATACGTCTCATTTCTTCTAGGTGTTGGAAACGATTTTCAAAAACTGTCTCCACCATGGTTGATTCCCCTTTTGCGACGGTCATCAAGGCTGTAAATTGAGCCTGCATATCTGTGGGAAATCCTGGGTGGGGTAAGGTTTTTACATGAACAGCTTTTAGATTTTCTAGTTGAGAGCGAACTCGAATTCCTTCAGTCTCCTCTGTCACTTCCACTCCCATTTCAAGCAATTTGGCAATCAAGGGACGGTTATGCTCCCAAACAGCGTCTTTAATCAAGACATCACCACCAGTCATAGCAGCAGCCACCATAAAGGTTCCTGCTTCGATACGGTCTTGGACTACATTGTGAGTTGTACCATGAAGTTTCTCAACACCCGCAATGGTAATAGTCTCTGTACCAGCACCTTTGACCTTGGCTCCCATTTCATTGAGGAGAATGGCGAGGTCAACAATCTCAGGCTCACGCGCAGCATTTTCAATCACTGTCACCCCATCAGCTAGAGTTGCTGCCATCATCAAGTTCTGCGTAGCGCCAACACTCGGGAAGTCCATGTAGATATGAGCACCCTGCAAGCGGTCTGCCTTTGCTTCGATATAACCAGCAGTCTGACTAATCTTAGCCCCCATAGCTTCCAGACCTTTCAAATGAAGGTCAATAGGACGGCTACCAATCGTACAACCGCCTGGCATAGATACCTTAGCATGACCTACACGAGCAAGAATCGGTCCCAAGACAACAATAGATGCGCGCATCTTGCTGACATACTTGTAAGGAGCTTCCTCAGTGATATCGCCAGTCGCGTCCACCTCAACAAGATGAGCTTCTTCATTAAAGTCCACCTTGGCATTCAAACCACGAACCACCTGATTCATAGTGAAAACATCTGACAAGATAGGAACATTCTGCAAGACGGTCTTTCCTTCACTTGCTAGAATAGTCGCTGCCAACAAGGGCAAGACTGCATTCTTTGCTCCTTCAATCGTAACACTTCCTACCAGACGATTATCGCCACCTTGAACCACAATTTTTTCCATACTTATTTCCTTTACTCTTGATTTTATAATAATCCTCTAAGCGCTTCTTGCCACAACTGATATAGGCTGATAAAGAAAGAACTCATGATATAGCCCATTACAATGCTGAAAATAGCTATCAATAAACGGACTTTTCTTGTATTCTCAGCTGTCACTTTTAAAACCTTTTCCCATCTAACAAGATCCTTTAAAAGGTAAAAACTCACATAAATAAAGAGCATGTGACTGCTTAGAGTGAATAATAATTGAACCATTTGACTATTATACCATCTTCTCTGTTTGTGCGCTAGTTTGGAAACTTCACTCAAAAACTAGGGATTGTTTTTCAAGTAATCAATTGCATCTTGTAGGGTTTTAACTGGCACAATTTTCATATCTGTCTTGATTGTTTTAGCGGATTCCAGAGCTGTTTGGTAGTTATTTTTCGCATCCGGATGCGCTTTTTGTTCTTCTTCGCTAACGGGATTATCAGGTGCAAAGAAAATAGCGGCACCTTCTCTAGCCGAAGCTACAACTTTCTTATCAATACCTCCAATGTCCCCCACATTACCATCGCGATCAATGGTTCCTGTACCAGCAACGATACGGCCGTTACGAAGGCCTGGGTCAGCTATTTGAGTATAGATAGCGAGACTAAACATGAGACCTGCACTTGGTCCACCGATACCAGCTGTTGAAAAACGAATTGGGACATCACTGGTTACTTCTGTACGGTCAATCAAACCGATTCCAATTCCATTTTTGCCATTTTCCAAGGTGATAATCTTACCTTCTGCAGACTTGGTTTGCCCATCCTCTTCATAGGTGACCTTGACGGAGTCCCCTAGTTTTTGAGAATTGACATAATCAATCAAATCTTTGGAACTATCAAAGGTCTGATCATTGACTGCTGTGACCGTATCAGAGATGTTAAGAATCCCTTTAAAGGTCGAATTATCCGTCACAGTCAAAACATAAACCCCAAGATATTTGAGTTCGATATCTTTACCAGCTGTTTTTAGCCCTTGATACTTGGCCATGTTTTGCGATGTTTGCATGTAGAATTGATTGATCCGCATAAATTCAACATCGGAAGAGCCACCTGTAGTCTCTTGGGCACTACGAATATCTGTAAAAGGCGTCAACCATGCATAAATCATATGAGCTAAAGTGGCATGTTGGACACCAACCGTAACGAATTGATAGGCACCAGCTTCCTTATCTTCTGTGTCATTGACTTTAAGGACTTGGCGAATATCTTCCGAACCACCTGGAACTTCTATATAGTAGGGCAAGGGCACTACAAATGCCAAGAAAGTCACAATTAAGGCCGCAATGACATATAAGGGCCATCTAATCTTTTTTTTCATTTTTTATTTCCTCCAAAATACTCTCAGGAACATAGCAGGTAATATCCTGACCAAACTTCAAAAGTTCTCTAACACCGGATGAACTGAGATAGAGATGTTCAGGTCGACTATGTAAATAAATGGTCTCTATATTAGGAGACAGCTGATGGTTGTAGTAATCAAAACTGGCTTCATATTGCAAATCCGACGCATTTCTCAAGCCTCGCACTAGGAAAGTAGCCCCCAGTCTTTTTGCAACATCAACCACCAATTCATCATGAGAAAACACGACTTCAACATTCCCCAAATGTTCCAAAGCCTTTTCTAGTCCCCGTTTACGATTTTCAAGAGGGAGAAATCCTTGTTTATGGGGATTGAAAAAAATACCGACATAGAGCTTATCAAAGAGTCTGCTCGCCCGTTCAATCATATCCAGATGCCCATTTGTCATCGGATCAAATGAGCCTGTGAATAAGCCAATCTTATCTGACATAAACTGTCACCTTACTAATTCCATAAATTTTTTCCTTCCAGATACCCAGGCAGGCAATTTCTTCTGGAAGTTCGACGGCCTTATCCGTCTCACACACGACCATGACATCTTCAGAAAAAAGCTCTTTCTCATCCATTTTTTCAATATCTGCTACGATTTGTTCCTTGGCATAAGGAGGGTCTAAGAAAATGAGGTCAAATTCCCCAGATACCTGTTCCAATGCCCTCTCTGCATCCATCTTGAGGAATTGAAATTTTCCAACTTCCTTGGTCATCTGAATATTTTCAGCCACGATGGCCTGAGCCTTACGGTCTCGCTCCACCAAAACAGCACTGGACATGCCACGCGATACTGCCTCGATAGATAAACCACCACTACCTGCATAAAGGTCCAAGACTCGTCCACCTTCAAAGTAGGGACCAATCATGTTAAAAATAGCTCCCCTAACCTTATCTGAAGTAGGTCTTGTCGTCTTGCCTTCTAGTGTCTTGAGGGGACGTCCCCCATAGATTCCTGATACGATTTTCATACCGTTTATTATACCAAATTATAGGCAAAAAGAGAAAGAAAACCGAACCTTGCGGTTCGATTCTCTACAAAATATTTTCGTAAGTATCGCGGACTTCTTGAGGCCAAACACTTGTTTGCACTTCTCCGATGTGTTTCTTGCGAAGTAGGAACATGGCCATACGAGATTGTCCAATTCCCCCACCGATTGTCAATGGGAATAGGCCATTCAACAAAGCCTTGTGCCATTCCAATTCCAAGCGGTCTTCATCACCTGTGATGGCAACCTGACGGCGAAGAGTTTCTTCATCCACACGGATTCCCATAGAAGATAGCTCAAAGGCTCCACCTAGAGATTCATTCCAGACAAGAATATCACCATTTAGACCCTTGTAGCCATTTTCAGATTCGCTTGTCCAGTCATCATAGTCTGGTGCACGTCCATCGTGCGGTTTACCGTCTGGTAATTCACCACCGATACCAATCAAGAAGACAGCACCAAATTCTTTACAGATAGCATTTTCACGTTCTTTCGGTGTCAAGTCTGGGTAGCGTTCTACCAACTCTTCTGTATGGATGAAAGTGATTTGTTTTGGCAAGACAGACTCGATGTCATAGCGAGCTTCTACTGCTAGCTCAGTCAATCGAATAGCCTTGTAAATCTTTTCAACTGTTTCTTTTAGATAAGCGATGTTACGTTTACCATTTGGAATGACTTTTTCCCAGTCCCACTGGTCAACATAAACAGAGTGGGTCGCATCCAACGAATCTTCGTCTGGACGAAGGGCCTTCATGTGGACGAAGAGACCTTCACCCTCACCGAAACCAAAACGAGCCAAAGTATGGCGTTTCCATTTGGCAAGTGAATGCACCACTTCATAGGTTTCATCAGGAATCTGCAAAACCTTGACAGATACTGGATTTTCCACACCAGACAGGTTATCCTGCATCCCGTCACCGACCTTGCTCAAGATAGGACCTTGAACTTCGACAACTTCTAGCTTATCTTTCAAATACTGGGTAAAAGTGTTTTTGACAAAGGAAATTTCTTCTTGTTGATGGATAAAACTTTTCTTCATAGGCTACTCCTCAAAAATTAATTAAAAGCATTATACACCTATTTCCAAGAAAAGAAAAGAGAAAATTTAAAAAAATCAGTGCTCCTTCGAACACTGATTTCATGGACCTTTAGTCATTGCGACCAAAGATACGTAGAATACTGAGGAAAAGATTGATAAAATCAAGATAGATACTGAGTGCCATTGAGATGATCCAACCTGTCGCTACTTGTCCTCGTGACTGCTCATAAACATAGCGAATCTTTTGATTATCCCAAGCAATCAAACCAGAGAAAACCAAAACCATGGCTACACTAATCATATAATCAAAGAAACCGCTAGCCAAGAAAATATTGACTACCATGGCAATCAGCAAACCAATTAAAGCTGCCATCATAGCTCGACCGATCCCACTCAAGTCTTTCTTGGTGAAAATCCCGATTGCCGCCATGACAAAGAAGAGAAGAGCGCTGGATACAAAGGCTGACAAAACTGTTCCCGGTGTATAGAAGGCTACGACAAAGCTAAGGGTGAAGCCATTCAGTAGGGAGTATACTAGAAATACTGGCAGAGCTGCTGGGCTATTTTTTGCAGCCATGCTACTTGCAACAAATACCAGAGCAAGTTCTGCAAAAGTTGCAACCATCAACCAGAGACGTCCCTGCATTAAAAAGTAAGTCAATTGAGCCTGAAAGACTGTCAACATCAAAGCTGACACCAGAGCTGATAGTCCAATTCCAATCCCTACAAAGGCATAAACCTTAGCGTAAAATTGATTGAGACCTGAACGTTCTTGAATAATTGTTTGATTCATTCTGATTCTCCTTTTTCTATAACTATATCTTGATTATAACAAAGTTTTTTTAAATTAGCTGAAATAAAACATCAAAATGCCTGCGGCAACTGCCACATTGAGACTCTCCGCCCTACCTTTCATACCAATATGAACCAGCTGATTGGCACTTTCAGCCATGATAGGACTAATCCCTTGCCCTTCATTTCCCATGACTAGTACAAAATTTTCTATAGGGGACAGTTCTCTGTAATCAACAGAATCTTTAGATAAGGTTGTTGCCAACACTGGGATACCTGCTTCTTTAGCTTCCTCAAGCAGTGCTTGACTAGTCATCCGATAAATAGGTAAATGGAAATGACTGCCTTGCATGGAACGCAAGGTCTTGAGACTGTAGATATCTGCCGACTTATCTGAAACAATCACTCCAGTAAAACCTGCTGCATCCGCAGTCCGAATGATCGTTCCCACATTACCAGGATCTTGCACATCTTCCAAAAACAAGAACTTGCCCTGACTCAAATCAGCTTGTCCTACTTCTTCTTTTTGAACCACGGCAACAATTCCCTGTGGAGTCTGAGAATCCGCCAAATCTAGTAAAATATCCTCTGAAACCCAGACAGTTTGCGGAAACGAGGCTAACTGATCTCGGTAATTTTCTAGGGCAAAGATTTTCTCAATCGTCACTCCAGCTTGAACAGCTTCTTCAAACAAGTGCCAACCTTCAATCAAATAGGCAGACTTGCGGTATTTTTTTTTGTGTAATTTCTTGGCATTTTTTACCACAGAATTGGCTTTTGAGGTTATAATAGTCATAGAAATATTATAACACAATCAAAGGGGTTTGGTATGCAAAAGGTTAGAATGATCGCCCAAGGTAGGGTGCAGGGAGTCGGCTTTCGTTGGGGTGTTTACAGCTTGGCACTTGAAATTGGTGGCATCACAGGTCGAGTCTGGAATAATGACGACGGCACAGTGGAAATTTTAGCCCAAGCAGACTCATCTACTATCATGGCAAAATTTATCCAAGAAATCCGAAAAGGACCCACACCTTTTTCAAAAGTCAGCTACTTAGATGTCAAACTAAGTAACTTTCCTCCTTACCCTGACTTTAAAATCGCAAATTAGGTCTCTAGAACTATTGTATATTTTGTAAAAAAACAGTAGAATAGAAAGGTATAATTTTTAAAGAAGGAATAAAAACAGTGAAATCTATTAAACGTTTTGCACTCTCAGCTATGGGAGTGGCTATGTTGCTAGTCTTGACTGGCTGTGTTAGAGTCGATAAAGCCACAGGAAAGCCAATAGGATTTATTTGGAATACGATTGGAGCGCCTATGGCTGAAGCTATCAAGTACTTCGCTACTGATCAAGGTCTAGGCTTTGGTGTCGCTATCATCATCGTAACCATTATCGTGCGCTTGATTATCTTGCCACTTGGTATCTACCAATCATGGAAGGCAACGCTTCACTCTGAAAAGATGAACGCCCTCAAGCACGTCCTTGAGCCACACCAAACACGTCTCAAGGAAGCGACTACTCAAGAAGAAAAACTCGAAGCCCAACAAGCTCTCTTTGCCGCTCAAAAAGAACACGGCATCAGCATGTTTGGTGGTGTAGGATGTTTCCCTATCCTCCTTCAAATGCCTTTCTTCTCAGCTATCTACTTTGCTGCCCAACATACTGAAGGGGTTGCTCAAGCAAGCTACCTAGGCATTCCTCTAGGTTCTCCAAGTATGATTTTGGTTGCCTGCGCAGGTGTCCTTTACTATCTTCAATCGCTCCTTTCACTTCACGGAGTAGAAGACGAAACGCAAAGAGAACAAATCAAGAAAATGGCTTACGTGAGCCCAATCACGATTGTTGTCTTCTCCCTCATTTCACCAGCCAGTGTCACACTTTACTGGGTTGTCGGTGGTTTCATGATGATTCTCCAACAGTTTATCGTCAACTATATCGTTCGTCCAAAACTTCGCAAAAAAGTCCGTGAAGAACTGGCAAAGAACCCACCAAAAGCAAGTACTTTCTCTACACCAAGTGGACGAAAAGACGTTACCCCTGGACAACCAACTGCTATCACAAGCAAGAAAAAACATAAAAATCGCAACGCTGGAAAACAACGTTCGAGATAAAGCTACGTAAATTATCCAATAATTAAAAAACGAATGAATGATAAATAGTTTTCATCAACTAGATATCATCATTCGTTTTTATTATCTACCGTTACATCTTATACTAGTCGAAAAAGTTAAATAGTTTAAAAGCTCACATATAAAAACTATTCAATCATAAATTAACAAGTAAATCACTATGATTTAATACAATTCACAGTTATTAAAACTTCTGCTCCCTCGTCTCTATTTCTAAGCTCAACTCGGCCTTTGTGTAGTTTTGCAACTCTACATACAAAACTTAGTCCAATACCATAATGTTGCTCTTTAACCGATCTAGCTTTATCCATACGATAAAAGAGCTTTCCAAAATTAGTTAAAACTTCCTCTGGAAATTCCGAACCATTATTCCATATACCTATTTTCAATTCCTTCCCCTCTTGCTCTACTCTAATTTTAATTTTAGGATTCTGTTTATCAGCGTATTCCAAAGCATTTGTTAAAATATTTTGTATGGCACGAATCAGAAGAGATTGATTTATATAATAGTTTTCAGTTCCTTTCACATTTTGTTCAAAAGAAAACTTCATCTGATTTTTTATCAAAAAAGAGACTTCTTTCTCTAATTCATTGATAAAATCTGAAGAGGAATACTCCGTCCAACCTGTCTCATCATCATAATAGGTTTTAGAATAGTGAATCAATTGATTGAAATAATCTAGTAACTGTTGACTAGCTCTTTCTATATCTGCTAAGCATTCTTGAGATTGGTCGTTTTCAGTTATCGTCTGCAAAAATTCCACATTTCCCCTAATAATGGTTAAGGGAGTTTTTAAATCATGAGAAGCTGCTGAAACCTGAAACATCAAATCTTCCTTCTGCTGTTTCTCATTAACTATTAATTGTCGAATTCTATCTTGCATCACAATAATCCGATTTCCTGTCTCGCGAAATTCTTTAACCGTTAAACTTTCTGTACATTCCTTCTTCAACCACATACTATTTTCATAAATCAAAGTCATTTCATAACTCAGTTTTTTCAACAATTTTCCAATGTGATAACTTATTAGAATAATCAATAAAACACAAATATATATCCATGATGACACATTGAAAAAAATTGATAGAACACCACTATTGTTTAAAGGTTTCCCATCTTCGTTTATTTGTATAGATACTGAAGCTAAGGGAATAAGATAGGCCATTAGTAATCCAAGACTAAACTGCCAAATAATTCTCCAACAGGTTTCTCGAATTAATTGTCTAAAACTTTTGATTCTACCCATTGATATCCTCCACCGTATAAGGTTTTAATTGGATTTAATTGATAAGGTTTCAGCTTTTGACGAATTTGATAAATGTACTCTGAAACCGAACGTAAGAGCGCTTCTGAACTTTGTGGATATAGATAATTATAAATTTCCTCAATAGAATATATTTTACTTGGGTTGCTTGCCAAAAGATTCACTATGTCAAATTCCCTCCTTGTCAGAGCAATCTTATCATCGTTTACAAATAGTTCCTTACTATCCGTATATAGTATAAGCTTCCCAATCTTTATTTGATGAACATTTCCTTTAATCCGTTCTTCACGACGTAAGTGCATTTTAACACGTGCTAACAATTCTTGCATACTAAAGGGCTTCATAATATAATCATCAGCACCTGCATTAATTCCAGCTACTAAATCTTCATCCATATCCTTAGCAGTTATAAAACAGATAGGAACAGTTATCTGTTCGCGAATCATCTGACAGATCTCTAAACCACTAACAGGCATCATAATATCTAATAGAATCAAGTCAAAGCCTGTAAAATCACAAAGATCAATCTCTTCTATCTTATTTCGTATGACTACTTCATATTTTTCATATTCTAGTACTTTTTTTATTAGGCGAAGAATAGCGAGATCATCATCTACCACCAAAATTTTATAAGCCATAACTCACCCTCCTAACTATATTATAGCACTAACCAAGAAAAAGACAGGACATCCCCTGTCTTTAGCGTACATTTCTTCCTATAAGTATCAATGTAGCAAATAGAAAAACAATTAATAACCAAACTATTTGTATCCCTAAGCCTTGCCACACTGGATAATAAAGCGACAAGGGATGGGTATAAAAACAATTCATACTAGCTAGTAATGGTAAATTTCTAAAAAAAGAACTGAATTGTAGTAACATTTGTCCCAACCCCAATAAAAGGGATAAACTGATTCCCAAAATTAAGATAAAAGACTGGGAAATAAATACAAAAATACCACTTAAAAGAGAGAAGGTTAGAATAGAAATACATGCTGGAAATAGGATTGTCAGAACATGTTTAATATTACTCAAAAGATTGATATTGTAGTATCCTTGGGCGATTAGTATACATAATGATATTACAGCGACCAATAATACAATTTCCACACATAATACAATAGCTAGTTTACAGATTATAAATTTCAAACGATTTGGACATGTAAGAAAACTGGTACGAAGGCTAGAACCTGTAAATTCTTGACCTATAAATAGAACCGCTAGACTAACGAAACCTGCCTGTCCTAAATAGAGACTTTGCAGTAGCTGTTCCAAAACAAACTGTAGAGTCAACTGGTCTGGCTTATTATTTAAAAAAATAACTAACGCTGGAACACACAGTAATAGAGCACCTATAATCAACCAGTACCAAGGATTCATAATAAACTTGAGATACTCACTTTTAAGTTGTTCTTTCAACTTATTCACCTCCTCCGATATCTGACTTAAGTAAGCGGTAAATTGCTAAAGCCAAGAATGAGAAGTTCCAACAAAGTAAAAGTAAAATATTTTGTAAACTATTATGTCCTAAAATTTGAGGAGATGTAGCAATCAATCCTTGCCCCAATATAACTGGAAGAAATTTTGCAGTCGATATATAGTTTGCTAAGAATGTTCCCAAATTGTAAACTTGAGGAAGCAAAAATAATAGAGGAACAATGGCTATTTTAAATGTCAAAGCCATAATATAGGCTTGCAGTCCCAACAAAGTCCAAGCTATACTGGCTAAAAATATATAGAACCAAACTCTCCCATTTAGTGAAAAAAGCAATAATCCATCTTGTCCTAAAACATAATGTGTCATGTTAATCGTAAGGAATATTGATAGAAAGGAAATGAAAAAAGAAAATACAAGCCAAACTAATGTTTTTGAAACTAGGAAAATACTTCGATTTGTAATAGAGAGGAGGCTTGTACGAATAGCAGAGCATTTATACTCCTCGGCTCCGTAAATTGAGCCTAGGATAATCATAATAAAAACACCAAATAAAGTGACATCAAAACCTAAAAATTCAATAGGAGGTATAGCTTCTGCTAATTCTGGATTTGTCTCTGGTGTAGCATGGATACCAACTGAAACAATTTGAGAAGCACCAATATTTGCTAAAAACGTTTGAAATACCAGTATCAAGAATAATACAACATGAGTAGCTCTCCTATAAAGCAATTTCAATATTTCAGAATGAAGAGAGTATATAAGTGCCATGTCACTTTCCTCCCTCTGTTAAACTAAAGAAGACTTCTTCTAGTGAAGAAAGATTTTTCATCACTTCTTGTAAAGTGCCTTTTATAAGAACTTTTCCTTTATTTATGATAACTACATCATCTGTTACTGCTTCCACTTCCGATAATATATGAGATGATAGCAAGACTGTCTTTCCTTCTTGAGCTTGTTTTTTTATAAACTCTCTAAACCACCTAATTCCTCTTGGATCCAACCCATTAGTCGGTTCATCCAATATCAGATATTGAGGATTTCCTAATAGAGCTGTTGCAATTCCTAATCGTTGTCCTTCTCCTAATGATAATTTCCCAATTTTAGATTTTTTCTTATGGCTAATATCCACCATATCCAAGACTTGTTCAATTCGCTGACTAGATATCCCATTACTAGCAGCAACTATTTTCAAATGTTGATAAACAGTCCGATCATCAGGAGCTCCTACACTGTCAAATGAAGCTCCTACAGTCTTTAGAGGAAATTTTAATTCCTTATAAGTTTGATCTCCAATTTTGGTAAGACCAGATGTTGCTTTGTCTAATCCTAATAAAATACGTAAGGTTGAACTTTTTCCAGCTCCATTTGGACCTAGGAAAGCAGTCACTCTACCTGCTTTTGCTTCAAAAGAAATATCTTTTAAAATTTGAGCTTGGCCATACGACTTACATAAATTTTTAATGGTAATACTTTGTTCCATGATGTTCCCCTATTCTATTTAATATTTCTACAAGTAACTATATCTTACAGATTCTTTTTCGGATTTTTTTCAGAATTTCAAGAGTCAAAAGATTTAATACTCAATGAAAATCAAAGAACAAACTAGGAAGCTAGCCGCAAGCTGCTCAAAACACTGTTTTGAGGTTGCAGATGGAAGCTGACGTAGTTTGAAGAGATTTTCGAAGAGTATAAAATTTTGTTTTATTTAATTATATATATTTGTGTAAACTTAAAAGCCCGATGTTTCCATCAGGCTTCTTTTTTATCCATGTACACGTTTCATATAGTCTTGATAACTTTCGGTATCCATGAGTTTTTTAGCGTTCTTGACGCGGTCTGCTGTTGGAGGTTTGACCCCTTCGAGTGAATATGGAATTCCCAGTTCACGCCACTTGAATTCTCCCATAGTATGATAAGGCAGAATTTCAAACTTATCCACATTTTTAAGGGTCTTGACGAACTTACCAAGTTCAATCAAGTCATCATCTCTATCTGTCAAACCTGGAACTAGCACGTGGCGAATCCAGACAGGTTTTCCAATATCTGATAGATACTGGGCACAAGCCAAGATATTTTTATTGGTTTGGCTAGTGACAATCTTGTGCTGTTCTTCGTTGATTTCCTTGATATCCAAGAGAACTAAGTCAGTAACAGCCATGAGTTTGTCAAACTTCTCAAGGTAACGTGGTTTATTACGGAAAGGCAGTGCACAGGTATCCAAGGTACAGTGGATTCCGTGTTCTTTGGCCTTGGTAAAGAGGGCAATCAAGAAATCAATCTGCAAGAGGGCTTCTCCTCCACTGACTGTAATCCCACCCTTATTCCCCCAGAAACCGCGGTAACGCAAGGCTTCAGTCAAGACATCATCTACCGTCCGTTCACGTGACTTATTGGACTCCATAGCCCAAGTGTCAGGGTTGTGGCAATACTGGCAACGCATGTGACAGCCCTGCAAAAAGACAATAAAGCGAATACCAGGCCCATCTACTGACCCAAAGCTTTCTGTCGAATGCACCATTCCTGTCACTTGTCCATAATCAATTGTTTCTTCAGACATATCGTTACCTTCCTTGAAAACGTTTTATAGTTTTATTATATCATGACTTGAAAGAAAAACAAGATTTTTGCCTATTTTTTAGAAAGCAATCTGTTTTTCAATTTCATTTTCAATTAATTATCATTTTATTCTTCAAAATCAAAACCATACAAGGTTGCAAAATAGTCCTCAGGGCGCTCTGCACGGCGGATTTGACGGGCTTTGCCTTCTTCGGTATAGAGGATTTCCGCAGAACGAAGTTTGGCATTGTACTGGTAGCCCATTGAAAATCCGTGGGCACCTGTATCATGAATTACCAGCAAATCACCGATTTCTGTATGAGGCAGTTCGCGATTCACTGCAAATTTATCATTGTTTTCACAGAGTGAACCAACCACATCTACTACTTCAGCTGGTCCTTCTGGATGGGTCACGTTAGTAATATGGTGATAGGCTCCATACATGGCTGGACGCATAAGGTTGACTGCTGATGCATCCACACCTAGATAGGTACGGTAAGTTTTCTTCTTATGAGTGACTCTTGTGACCAAAGCACCGTGAGGTGCCAACATAAAACGACCCAATTCGGTGAAAATCTTAACCTGACCAAGACCTGCTGGCGTAAGAACCTCTTCATACACCTTACGAACTCCCTCACCAATCAAGGCGATATCATTTGGCTCCTGGTCTGGACGATAGTTGACACCAATACCGCCAGAAAGATTGATAAAGTCTAGCGAAATGCCCAACTTTTCCTTGATTTCAACAGCCAATTCAAAAAGCTGACGAGCCAACTCTGGATAATAGAGATGGGTCACGGTATTGGACGCTAGGAAGGAGTGAATTCCAAAAGTCTTGGCTCCTTTTTCCTTCAAGATGGCAAAAGCTTCAAAGAGCTGGTCCTTGGTCATACCAAACTTGGCTTCTCCAGGATTGTCCATAATGTCTGTCCCCAGTTCAAAAACGCCTCCAGGATTGTAACGACAAGAAATAATTTCTGGAATGCCTGCTGCACGCTCCAGATGTTCAATATCTTCAAAGGCATCCAAGTTAATAGTCGCACCCAATTCACGCGCATAGGCGTATTCCTTATCTGGCGTGTTGTTTGAAGAAAACATAATCTCAGAACCGGGGAAATTCAGTTTATGACTCATCAAAAGTTCTACATAACTAGAGCAGTCCACACCACAGCCTTCCTCTTGAAGGATTTTCAAAATAGCTGGGGTTGGAGTAGCCTTAACTGCAAAATATTCCTTAAAGCCCTTGTTCCACGAAAAGGCTTGGTTAACAGCTCTTGCCTTCTCACGAATCCCCTTCTCATCATACAAGTGAAAGGGAGTCGGGAACTCGTCAACAATCTTTTCTAAGTCTTCTTTATTGATAAATGGTGTTTTCATAAGTTTCCTTCTATTCTATTTGCAAAGAAAGGCTGGGACAATCGTTCCAACCTTTAGTTCTATCTCTTATTTATCTTCGTCAAAGATATTACCAACCTCAACATCGATGGCTTGGTTCTTGACATCAATATTGGTTACCTTCAAGAGTGACTTGTAGTCAAACTGCTTTTCACGTTCTTCTTGGGCATTATCCGCAAAGACTGCTACACCTGCCAATTCTGAATCAAACTCACGCAAGAGGCTGATCATCCCGTTGACCGTTCCGCCACCTTTCAAGAAATCGTCCACAATCAAGACACGGCTGCCTGCCTTGAGACTACGTTTTGAAAGGAACATTTTCTCAATGCGGTCACCACTTGAACCTGAAACATAGTTGACGCTGACAGTTGAACCTTCGGTAATTTTCAGGTCACGGCGCACAATAACAAAGGGAACATTGAGGACATTGGCAACTGCATTTGCAAGTGGAACACCCTTAGTCGCTACTGTCATAACCGCATCAATTTTTTGGTCCATAAAGCTCTTGGCAATAATGCGACCAATATTTTTCAAGATGGCTGGTGTGCTAAGTAAATCGGACAGGTAGATGTAACCACCTGGCAAGATACGGTCACTTTCTGACAACTTGGCACGCAAGTCCTCAACCATTTCCTTGGCATCATGGCTTGAGATTGATGGTGTGAAAATGACACCACCACCAGCACCAGTTACTGTCTGGATATGACCGATTTCAATTTCCTCAAAGGCGCGTTTGATAATCACGATATCCTCTGAGATGGATGATTTAGCAGATTCATACTTTTCAGCAAAAGTATTGAGACTAGTTAGTTTATAAGGATTATTAATCAAATAGTTGGAAATGACAACCATCCGATCACTTCTTCTTAATTTCATTTCTATTTCCCACTTCATTTAATTTTGATATTTTATCTATTATACCATATTCACATAAAAAAACGAACATTCTTATCCTAAAAATGCTCGTTTTTCTTAAATTATTAATCTAAATCTGGTTTATAGAAGGAACGATTGTCCATAGCGAAGATTTTATTGGTCATCTCTCCTTTATCCACCAAAGCAAGAGCTGTTGACATCATCATCATGCTTGCATCCAGATTATCAATCATATGGATAATCTCTGCTTCCATAATGCGTGGACGGACCGGGCTTCCATACTCAAGTAAGCCGTGGTGACTGAGGATGACGTGACGAAGCAAAACGACTTCTTCCTTGGTATCATCGATGCCGAGTTCCATCACTGTCTTAGTAATTTCGCTATCAATCAAAGCAATATGCCCAAGGAGATTGCCTCGCACTGTGTACTCGGTCTGGTCTGGTCCCGTCAACTCGATGACTTTAGCTAAGTCATGCAGCATAATCCCTGCATAGAGCAGGTTCTTATTGAGCTGAGGATAGATTTCGCTAATGGCATCTGCCAAGCGCACCATGGTTGCCGTATGATAGGCCAAGCCCGTTTCAAAGGCATGATGGTTTGTCTTAGCAGCTGGATAAGAGTAGAACTCCTTATCATACTTGGTGTAGAGCTTTCGGACAATCCGTTGCCAAACAGGATTTTCAATTTTGAAAATCATTTGCGACATATAGTCACGGATTTCCTTGACATCAACTGGTGACTTGACCTTGAAATCAGCTGGGTCATTGGGTTCACCAGGCTGAGGCAGACGAAGGGTAATTTGATTGACTTGAGGGGTGTTGTTATAAACTTCTCGGCGTCCTTTCATGTGGACAACCTTACCTGCGGTAAAGGCCTCAACATTATGAGGTTGGGCATCCCAGAGTTTCCCTTCAATCTCGCCACTATCATCTTGGAAGGTAAAGGCTAGGTAGTTTTTCCCAGCTCGAGTTTGTCTCAGGTCAGCTGACTTGATTAGGTAAAAGCCTTCAAATAGCTCATCTTTTTTCATGTGACTAATCTTCATATTCTTCCTCATTTTCTTGAAAATGGAGTAGATCAAGCGCAGGCTCACCTTCTGATAACTCAATGTGACGGAGCGTCCGCTCGATAGCAGTGGTACGACGGTTTAATAATTCATCAATATTGCCAGAGGCATGTTGGAGATGTTTTTGTGCCTTAACCAAAATCCCACCAAACTTGCCAAACTCGGTCTTGACACTGGCAAGAGTCTTGCTGATATGGTCGGCACTCTTTTGGATATTGAGAGTTTTGAATCCAACTGATAGGGAGTTAAGAAGAGCTGATAGGGTACTTGGACCTGCGACAATAATCTGCTCCTCCCGCCTCAAATCATCAAAGAAGACCGGATTGCGTACAATTTCTGAGTAGAGACCTTCTGTCGGAACAAACAAAACTCCAAAATTGGTCGTCCGAGGCGGTGCTATGTACTTGCTCTTGATATCCTTGGCAAAGCGCTTGACGCTTGCTAAGAGCGACTTACGACAGCGTTCAATCTCATCCTTGTCACCTGCTTCATAGGCTTCTTCTAAGCGGTAATAATCTGCCAGTGGAAACTTGGAGTCAATCGGTAAGTAGACGTATTCCTGGTCGCCTTGTCCGGGTAACTTGATGGCATACTCCACTCGTTCACTAGAGTTTTCAACCGTTGCGTATTCTCGTTCGTACTGGGCAGGGGTCATGATGTCTTCGATGATTTGCCCCAGTTGCAATTCGCCCAGAATTCCTCGCGTTTTGGTTCCAGAGAGAACCTTGTTGAGAGCTCCGACATCACGGGCAACTGTCTGCATTTCTCCAAGGCCACGATTGACAGACTCCAGTTGTTTGGAAACTGTCTCAAAGGAAGCCTGCAAGCGCGTCTGCAAGGTCTTTTCTAGTTTTTCCTCGACTGTTTGACGCATTTGTTCCAAGCGTTGCTCATTTGATTCCTGCAAGGCTTGGAGACGTTGGTCAGTCTTGTCTCTGGTTTGGAGGAGATTATCTGTCATTTCTTGACGAACTTGAGTTAAGCCTTGGTGCAATTCCATTCGAACTTCTTGCAAACGGTCGCTGACAGCCACTTCCAAATCTTTTTGATCTAACTGGCTGGCTTGTCTGGCTTGTTCAAAGCGGTAATCCAACTGGTCTGACAAATGATCTGCCTGGTCCTCCAAGCTCTTGCTTACGTGTTTGTCTTGCTTATCCTGCCTTTGCCAAATCAGAAAGAGGCCAGCTAGGTTGGCAATTAATAATAGAACAAGTAAACTTTCCATCCTACCTCCTGTCCTTGCTATGCAGCACGACCACATAACCATCTGGGCAAGTCACCGAAACTTCCCTATCTATATATTCGTTAGAAGCGTACACTTTTTTAAAGAAAAAATTTTCCTCTGTCAACTCATACTTGGCTCCGAGAATGGTAAGCTGGCTATCTCGAACCGGCATAAAAGCTAGATAATCGTAGTCTGAACGAGGTTCTAGCTGACTGGTTCCTTCTGGACAATAAGCAATCAAGTTTTGCCCATCCTCAATTGCTATCTGACGCATATAGGGAGCCAACTTGGGATTGCTAGGTAAAAAGACATTGGCCAACATATGGTCAATACGGCCACCCAAAGCACCGAAAATAGTGACCTGAGCCTGAGGATTTTGTTCAAAGATGGTCAAGAGAGCCAATTCCAAATCGGTATCATCTTTTTCTGGTTGAGCTTGGACAAAATACTGGGCATGTTTTTGAATCAACTGTCGCTCTTCTGCACTGACAGAATCAAAATCTCCAACTGCTAGAGTAAGAGGAAGGTTTTCTTCCAAGACCCAGAGTGAGCCTCGATCCACACCGACAAAGCAATCAAAGTCCGTCCGGTAGTGACCACGGTCTCCGCCAGCAAAAACGGCAACCCTAGTCCAGTTGTTTTCTGAGAGTTTGTACTCGCTCATTGACATCTCCCTTAAAGACATAGGAACCTGCTACAAAAGCAGTTGCACCGGCTTCTTTGGCTTGAGCAATAGTTTGGTCATCAATCCCGCCATCCACTTCGATTTCAAAGTTCAAGCCTTTTTCATCACGAAGAGCAACCAACTCACGGACCTTATCCATGGTCTCTGGTAGAAAGGCTTGACCACCGAAGCCAGGGTTAACTGTCATGACTAAGACTTGGTCAACTAGGTGAAGGACGTGCTTGATAGCCTCAACAGGCGTACCAGGATTGATAACAACCGAAGGCTTGACACCGAGGGAACGAATTTTTTGGAGGGCACCATGGATATGAGGTGTCGCCTCCACATGGATACTGATGATATCCGCACCTGCACGCGCAAAGTCTTCTAAATGATGCTCAGGGTTTGACACCATCAAGTGGCAGTCAAAGACCATCTTGCTATGGGGACGAAGAGATTCGACCACTCCAGCACCAAAACTGATTTGTGGTACAAAATGACCATCCATGATATCGATATGGGCATACTCTGCCCCAGTTGCTTCTAGGCGCTTGATTTCACGTTCAAAGTTGGCATAATCTGCTGCCAGAATTGACGGAGCAATCTTGTATTGAGACATAGGTTTCTCCTTATTTTGGAATTTTTTTGCTGACCTTTTTATAGGTTTCTCTACGATTTTCAATTTCACTGAGGAATTGCAGGTAGTTTTCAAAACGGAAGGACGCAATAGTACCTTCTTCTACAGCAGGTTTAACCGCGCAAGCTGGCTCATGGGTATGGGTACAAGTGCGGAATTTGCAGTCTCGGCTGACACTGGTAATCTCTGGAAAGGCCTGATTGAGGTCTTCCGCCGTTGATACTTCATAGTCCAAGGATGAAAAACCTGGTGTATCTGCGATTTTACCCCCATTGAGGTTGTAAAAACTAACCGCTCGAGTGGTGTGACGCCCGCGACCCAGACTGTCTGAGATTTCTCCTGTTTCAAGATTGAGGTCTGGTGCTATTTTATTGAGAAGCGTTGACTTCCCAACACCCGTCTGCCCCATAAAGACCGTCACTTTGCCTGTTAACAAGGGCAGGAGTTCCTCTTTACTGGTCACAAAGTCATAGCCGATATCAGCATAAGTCTGTTCATAAAAATCCAGTTCTCCCCTATCTTCCAACAAATCCATCTTGGAAATATAGACGATGGGATGGATGCCCTTGTGCTCTAATAGAACCAAGAAACGATCCAGCAAATTGTTGTTAAATTCAGGTTCCTTGACGGACATGATTACTACAGCTTGGTCAATATTGACAATGGGAGGACGGACTAGACTGTTTTTGCGTTCGTGAATCTTGAGAATATAGCCTTCTGAATTTTCCTCGGCAGAAAAATCGACCCAGTCCCCAACATAAGGGGTATGACCTTTTTTACGGAAATTTCCACGCGCGCGCGTCTGATAAACCTGGCCCTCACTCTCTACATAGTAGAACCCAGCCAAGGCTTTAATGATTTGTCCCTGCATCTTAGAGTCCTTGCCCTTTAAGTGCATCTGATAGGCTGGCAAATTCTTCCAAGCTGAGAGCTTCCCCACGCACACTTGGTGACAAGCCTGCTTGGTCCAAAGCCTTGGTCAGCTTGTCCTTAACTTCTTCAGTCTTGCCAAAGTAACCTGTCAGGTTATTCCATAAAGTCTTGCGTCGATGAGTGAAACTAGCCTTAGAAACCTTAAAGAAGAAATTCTCGTCTTCCACTGCTACAGCTGGTTCTGGACGGCGCACCATTTTCAAAATAGCAGAATCCACGTTTGGCGCTGGCACAAATACCGTACGAGGCACGATGAAGGCAACCTTGGCAGTCATGTAGTACTGAACCGCAATCGACAAGCTACCATAAGCCTTGGTATTCGGTTGAGCGGAAATGCGGTCCGCCACTTCCTTTTGCATCATAACCACAAACTCACTAAAAGGAATCCCACTCTCTATCAAGTGCATGAGAATAGGTGTCGTGATGTAATAAGGCAAATTAGCCACTACCTTGATTGGCAGGTCAGGATTTTTAAAATTCTGGATATGTTGCGCCAAGTCAACCTTGAGAATATCCTCGTTGACCACGGTCACATTGTCAAAATCACGCAGGGTATCTGCCAAAATTGGCACCAAACGGTGGTCAATCTCAAAGGCCATGACTTGAGCTGCACGCTCAGCCAGAAACTCGGTCAAGGCACCAATACCTGGCCCGATTTCGATGACATTGACCTGGTCATCAATTTCAGCCGTATCCACGATTTTTTGAAGGATATTGGTATCCGTCAAGAAATTTTGCCCAAAGGACTTTTTAAAGGTAAATCCGTGACGCTCTAGCACTGCCTTGGTCACGCTATAATCTGCAATTCTCATCTATTCTCTTTTCTATTATCTGTTACTACTATTGTAACACATTCCCCTTACATTTGGGGGCTGCTTAGCTGTTCTCATAAGATTTCATGGTTTCTTCCACTTCTGCCAAGGTGATCCCAAACAACTCTAAGCGCTTGAGGAGTTGCTTACCATTAGAATAGCCGATTCGGAGAGCCTCTCCGAGATATTCTCTGCGCTTACGGCTGTCTGCTCCCGCTAGAAAACCAAGACGAATCAAGTCACTACGATTAATGTCAAACTCATTCTCGTTTTCAAATTGCTCTGTCACCTGAGCCAGCGCTGTTTTCAAATCCTCATAGCTGGCATGCTCAATTCCCAGAGAACGTCCCTTGGTCTTTGATTTAGGAACAGCTTCATCTCGTTTGAGGAAGGCATGCTGAACTGTTGGAATGGCCGTCATAATCATGCGACGAATCCGCTCCCCATTAAAATCTGGGTCTGTAAAGACAATGACTCCATGAAGCTCATGTAGACGCTGAATACGTGCAATATCCTGCTCATTGATGGCAGAACCTCGTGTCTCATAGGTCTCTACATCGAAATAGCGTTTGAGATTGGCCGTATCATCGCGCCCTTCGACCACGATAACTTGGGAAATTTTTTCTTTCATTACTTGCTGTCCAATCCAAAAATTCGTTCTGCATTTGCAGTCGTTGCTGCCGATAACTCCTCGGTCGTCATGCCACGCAAATCCGCGATAAAATCTACTACATAGCGAGTATATGCTGTTTTGTTTTCGCGACCCCGTTTAGGAACAGGAGCCAAGTAAGGCGCATCTGTCTCTACCAAAATCTTGTCCAAAGGTAACTCTTTAGCTGCTTCTTGGATGTCAGTTGCCTTCTTAAAAGTCACCACTCCTGAGAAGGAAATGATCATGCCAAGCGCGACAAACTTCTCTGCCCACTCAAGAGTCCCTGAAAATGAATGCATGATACCACCACGAGGACCAACGCCCTCGCTCTTGATAATCTCATAGGTATCTTCCAACGCATCACGGGTATGAACTACAAAAGGCAAATCCAAGTCCTTAGATAACTGAATCTGACGGCGAAAAACCTGCTCCTGCACCTCTTTCGGTGCTGTCATCCAATGGTAGTCCAATCCAATTTCACCTAAAGCAACAACCTTGGGATGCTTGAGCTTGTCAAGCAAGTAGGTTTCAATCTCCTCTGTGTAAGTTCCAGCTTCTGTCGGATGCCAACCAATAGTTGCGTAAAGTTTGTCATACTCATCCACCAACTCCAAGGCACGCTCAATCGTCGGTTCATCAAAACCAACAATATTCATCTGTGTCACACCCATCTCAGCAGCCAAGGCAATTTCTTCTGCCTCACGACCTGCAAATTCTTCTACATTCAAGTGTGTATGTGTATCAAAAATATCCAAATTATATTTCCTTCTCTTTCCTCAATGTTCCTTAACTACCAAAAGAAAAGAATTTCTCTTTTCTATACTTCCCTATATTTCCCCTAGTTTCTATTCACTTTGGTTAGTACTTGGTTAGTTCTATGGTTAGCATCTACAGATGAATTTGATTAAGTTTCTCTCTACTAATGAAATTACCCTTAGCTTTTTGCAACTTCTCATAGTCCGCTAAAAATCATTTCATCTCCTTGTACTTTTAAAGCAAAGGAAAGCTATGTGGCATAGCTTAATTATAACATAACTACATAGCTTCCTCATATTTCTTTTGTTTATACTGCAAAAATTCCTTATAACCTTCAATGTTTATTCATACTTTTTTATTAGAAGATTCTAAGGTGTAGCCCTAGAATGTTTCATTACAATTCGACAACTTCAATGACTTTTGCAGTCAAACTAAGCTGGTTACGATATCCTCCGTATACAATTGCTTTCTCAATGTCTACAATTTCTACAGCTGTGAGCATCCGAATCATTCAAACTTCCTTTGCAAGATGAGAGAATGATTTATTCTCAATAACAGCTCCAAACAGAATTTCTCTGTCTCTGTCGCTCAACAATCTCTCAATAGCATCGTTTGTAATAGCAATTTCTTCTTTTCTAATTAAGAGAGACAATGGGTCATTATAATCTGCTATCGTATCTAATAAAGAACCTTTATCAATAGAACTACTGTCTAAACTACACAGACCATAAGAACGATCTTTTCTACATAAATTCTCAAAAGGTTGGTTTGATAAGTTATCTACCTTTTCCCAATCGTCAGTCAGTACAGCTCTTTGAATTGCTTCTTCTCTACGTTGTTCTACTTTTGCTAAATCTACCATATGGTTGGTACCTCCTTGGGAATTTACCAACCATACATAGTTTGTCTCCTAACGCTATCGTCAGTGGAAAAAACTTAGTAGTCATTTTAAAAAGAACATAATAAGATGCATAAAAAATAGCAGTTATACAAAATCGTATAACTGCTATGCATTCTCTATATATAGTTTCAACTATATTTCGGTTTTTTATTCACTCAATCATTCATCCAAACGATAAAAAATCTTTCTGTCTGATTGTTTTTCAATAGATCCAAAAATAATACGATCTTTACTATTATCACTATTTTCTTCACCTTTTATAGCAATACCTGCAGGAATAAAATTAATATAGTTTGATGGAGTAACTGTTTCCCAATTAAATTCTTTCCCAAATATTCCAATTCCGCTATTGTCAGCATTCTTTTTCACATCATGTATTATTCGTTCTGCCGATCTAGAACCTATCCAAGTCAGTACCCCTTTTTCATCAATTCGGAGTCTATTCCCGATACCTTGATCTTCAGGAACTCCCCAAGTTCCAACTACAGTAGAAAAATCTCCTTTTACCAATCCATCAATATTCATGATATTTTCATTTTTAACATCAGCAAACTGTTTCATCTCCTTTTCTCTAAAAAATACTTTTGACGGACTCTCAAAATATTCATCAAAATGATCTCTTAGTGTTAAAACATCTCTATCTATAACAGATAAACGTGGTACTCCATCTGGTAATTCAAAGATATCATAAAGAAAAGTATTTTTTGTTGCTCCAACAGTATTTCCAGATTTTATAATCTGTATGTTGTATCCATCAACTCCATCCACCTCTCTGCCAATATCTCCATTAGCGTAAATCGGTATTACCCATTGTTCAGTCTTTTTTCCAAAATTACCAGATATAATATTATCTTGTATAGAAGAAAATTCAATGACTCCACGTCTTGTAGTTCCATGAAAAAACGATTCACCTCTACCATCCGAATATACTTTAAATGAATGTCCATCAGGATTTCTCCAATTACTAGCAATCGAAGAGAGATTGCTATTCTTGATTTCATCAATATTAAGATTTGATTTAATCGGTGTAGGTTGTTCATTCATTTCATTTTTTCTATGAAAAACAGTATAATTAATTGCATTTGGTCTTCCATAACCTTTTTCCTTAGGTTTTTCATTTTTCTGAAAAACTAGAGTGTCTTTTGTTATTTTTTTCGGTATATCATATTTGATAACATCCTCATTCTCTCTTGAAAAGTCAAATCCTACTTCATCTCGATTGAACTCTGATTTCCCTTGGAAAAAATATAAATTTCTATCAAATGTACTATATGTGTGCTCTTCCCCCATTCGACCATCTGCATATATATTACGTTCTTTTCGTTCTTTTCGTTCTCTTCCTTCTTCTCCTTCTTTTATCCCTTTTACATTCATGACCAAATACCCTTTATCAAAAGTATTATCACTTGCAACAACTAAACTTCCCTTGTTTTGTATTTCTTTATTATCATTAAATACTTTAACATTTCCCTCCTTATCAATCGTCAAAATCATTTGATTTTCATTTTTTCCTACTTCACTGTACCATGTACCAGATAATGTTTCAAAATTCCCTGATAAAATATCCGATTTACTTAACTCCTTATTAATCGATTCAATTTCTACATAAGAGTCTTTTTTAGAAGAACAGCCTGCTATAATTACCACTGATAGTATACTTAAAAGAATTTTGATAACTTTCATATTCTATTCTCCTAAAAAATTATTAAATTCACCTTTTGACATATACTGAGGGCTAGGCACTTTAGGTATTCCTTCAATACCTTCAATAATCTTTGAAACAACTTCTAAGGCAATCCAATTAAAATTGGACTGTTTTTCTATTGTTTCATTTATATTTTTCCACTCTGTGGGAACCATATACGCGGGATCTTCTGGGAGTTTAGGATAGGTTCCTTTTTCAATAATTTTAGAAAGAAATCCGTATTCTCCATTTGGTAATGTTAGTAACAAATAACTAACATTTCTCTGGTACAAGTCCGTTTTTGTCGTAAATAAAACTTTTCCACCATTATTTTTTGCAAAATAATAATGAGCTTCTAAGCTACCTAACTGAGAATATTTCTTCTCACCATTTCCCATGTCCCATTCTTGTAATTTATACACAGCTATTTCTTCTGTCATATCACTACTCCTATTGTATTGTTTTTTATCTATTTTAACACAAATTTGTATAGTTCGCTATACTATATTGATATTTTGGACAGTTAACTGTACTTAAAAAATCATATAAAGGATAGTAGAATAGTACAAAAGAGGAAATTACAGATGGAAGCTAATCAATTACAAAAATACATAGCAGATCGTATAAGAGAATGTAGAAAAGAACAGAATCTCAGTCAAGAACAATTATCCAATCAAGCCGGACTAGGTATTAAAGCAATACAAAACATCGAGAATATGAAATACGATTTTAAAATACACACACTTGAAAAAGTGCTTACTGCTTTAGGTATGACCGTAGAAGACTTCTTTAATTTCCCACTTTCAAATAATTCCGTCCCTATAACTACATTGATCGATAGCATCTCAGATTTATCACACACAAAAAAATTAAAAATCATTTCTTTGTTCAATGAAATTGTCAAAAACATAGATTAAAAGAGGAACTCTCAATGAATTCCTCTTTTTGTATGCTACTTTAGCTTTCCTTTGGTTAGTTTTATGGTTAATTTGTGCCTCAATAATGTCATTAGGCCTTAAACTGCACTCCAGACGCTCTAAGTATGTGTATCAAAAATCATCTCTTCTAACCTCGTTTTCTATCTACTATTATAGCAAAAAAACTGACCTCTCTCCTCATCTGAAAAAATATTCTAAAACCCATTATCATCTCTTGACGCAATTTTTTCAAAGCAGTATAATAGCACTTATTGAAATTTTCAGTAAAGGAAAATACCATGTTTACAAAATTAAAACATACCTTTATCGGTCGTCCTCTTAAGTCCTTAACCGAAGGCGAAGGGGGACTACTGGGAAAAATGCAGGCACTAGCCATGTTATCAAGCGACGCTCTATCTTCCATTGCCTATGGGCCTGAGCAAGTAGTCCTCGTCTTGGCTAGTCTCTCTCCTCTTGCGATATGGTGGAGTCTTCCTATCGGCCTCTTTGTCCTCCTGCTCCTAGCTAGCCTGACCGTCTCCTACCGTCAAATCATCCATGCCTACCCTCAAGGAGGAGGGGCCTATATGGTTACTCGAGAAAATCTATCTCCCGAACTTGGCTTAATCGCTGGAGGTAGTCTGCTAGTTGACTACATGCTGACCGTAGCGGTATCTGTTTCATCTGGAGCGGACGCTATCACAGCAGCTCTCCCTGCTCTCCACCCTTACAACCTTCACATCTCCATTTTTCTAGTTTGCTTGCTTATGCTCTTGAATTTACGGGGCTTAAAAGAATCTGCAAGTTCACTGATGATTCCTGTCTATCTCTTTATCATCAGTACTATCTTTCTCTTGCTCTACGGAATCTTTCAACTAATGACAGGGTCTCTCAGCTATCAGGCAACTTCACCTATTGGGCATGCTGTTCCGAGCCTGTCTATCGTTCTCATTCTAAGAGCCTTTACCAGTGGCTCTGCCTCTCTGACAGGGGTTGAAGCTATTTCAAATGCCGTTCCCTTTTTCAAGGCTCCAAAAGAAAAGAATGCCGCTCAAACCTTGACCATTATGTCACTGATTTTAGGTTTTCTTTTTGCAGGCATTACCTTCCTAAACTACTGGATGGGGATTCTGCCTCAACACGGAGAAACTATTCTTTCACAGATGGCTCAAGGCATCCTTGGTAATTCCTTCTTAGGTCACCTTGGCTATTATATCTTCCAATTCTCCACAGCCTTGATTTTAGCCGTAGCTGCAAATACTGGCTTTTCGGCCTTCCCTATGCTAGCTTACAATATGGCTAAAAACAAATACATGCCCCATCTCTTTATGGAAAAAGGAGACCGCCTAGGCTACTCCAATGGAATTTTAACTCTGGCTTTTGGAGCTATGATTCTTCTTCTCATTTTTAATGGCAATACAGAACGCTTGATTCCTCTTTATACTATCGGAGTCTTCGTTCCCTTCGCCCTATCTCAGACTGGGATGATTCGTCATTGGAAAAAGGAAAAAGGAGCAAATTTCTTAAAACCTGCTCTTGCTAATATCATTGGGGCAATCATTTGCTACGCGATTGTACTAATCTTGCTCTTTTTCCGTCTCAGTGATATCTGGCCTTTCTTCCCGATTATTCTCGTACTCACCCTACTCTTCTTGGCCATTCACAGTCATTACCAAAAAGTGGCCCAACAACTGCGTCTCTATGAAGGAATCGAAAAACGTACTTACGACGGCAATCTGGTTCTGGTCCTAGTAGGAAATGTCACCCGAGTCAGTGTCGGAGCCATTAACTACGCCCAAAGTATCGGTGATGAAGTCTTAGCAATGCACATTTCTACTAAGGAAACAGCAGAGAAAGACCAAGAAATTCTCCAAGAATTTGCCGATTACTTCCCCACTATTACTCTGAAAAACATCAAGACCAGCTACCGTGACATCATTACGCCTACTGTCAAGTATGTCAAACGGATATCCGAGGAAGCCCAGAAAAAGAACTATACAGTCACTGTTCTGGTACCCCAGTTTATCCCTAATAAACCTTGGCAAAATATCCTGCACAATCAGATGAGCCTCAAACTAAAATACGCCCTCCGTTGGCACCAGGACGTCGTTGTCGCTAGCTACTCCTATCACTTAAAAGAATAAAGAAAAGGCCCTACCAGAAGCGAGAAGCGTCTGATAAGGCCTTTTTCTGAAACCAGTCACTATGCCTATACTCAATGAAAATCAAAGAGCAAACTAGGAAGCTAGCCGCAGGCTGCTCAAAGCACTGCTTTGAGGTTGTAGATGAAACTGACGAAGTCAGCTCAAAACACTGTTTTGAGGTTGTAGATAGAACTGACGAAGTCAGCTCAAAACACTGTTTTGAGGTTGTAGATAGAACTGACGAAGTCAGTAACATATATATACGGTAAGGCAACGCTGACGTGGTTTGAAGAGATTTTCGAAGAGTATTAACTGAAAAGCATGACTAGGAATATCATTGAATGTGGTTAGCTAAATCTTCCTGAGCTTTTTTATTTGACTCAGCTTTTTCTTTCAGCCATTTTTCATAGAGTTCTTGGTACTGTTTAGCAGTTACTGGCTCTTTTTGCAATTCAACATATTTGTAGTTGTCAGAATCTCCTTTGTGCCCAACAAATGAGAATGGACCTGTAAACGGAACTGTCTTACGGAAAATTGGATTAGCTCCTCCACTTTGAACCGGTAGGAAGAGAGCACTATCTGTCAACCAAGCTTGAACTTCGGCAAATTTTTCATAGCGAGCTTGAGTATCTGTGATTTCCGCATCAGCCTGATCCAAGAGTTTCTTATAGTCAGAAAGACCAATCTTGTCCTTAACTTCCTTATCTTTTCCTTCAGACAAGCCCATGTTTTTCAACTGAGAACCAGAGTCTGGATCCAAGAGATCAAGATAGGTTTTCGGATCTGAGAAGTCCCCACTCCAACCCGAGATATCAATGTCGTAATCCTTTTGATCGGCGGTGTCCGCAAAGAAAGTTGCCTGGTCTTTTTCATCTGGAGAAAGTTGGATAACGTCGATAACTACATTATCCTTACCAAGAGTTTCTTCCACAGTTTGTTTGAAAGAGCCAGCCTGTTGCACATCTAACTTAGCAGTTTGGTCAACTGGCATATCCAAATGAATTGGGAAAGTTACTCCCTGAGCTTGCAGGCTTTCTTTGGCCTTAGCAAACTTCTCTTTGGCCTTTTCAGGATTCAAGAAGGCTTGCTTACCATCATTTAGGTTGATGTTTGCCCAATCTTTACCGTAGTTGACAATTTTCTCATTGACAATGTCACCGAAGTTCTTATCGCCAACTTGGACAAAGTTACTTGGTGTAACTGTGTTACGCAAGATACGATCTGCTCCATCTTCACCATTTGTCTGTGCTGCATAGGCATGACGGTCAAAGGCAAAGTTGATAGCCTGACGGAAATCCTTATTTTGCATAGCTGCACGTGAATCTGTCTTTTCCTTATCAGACTGTTTCATAGTCTGCTTGTAGCTTTGACGATTAACGTTGAAAAGATAATAGAAAGTAAGTGAGTTTTGCGGTGTGTAGGTAATCTTGTCCTCATTCCCCTTTTTGAGTTCAGCAAACACTGAACTTGTAGGGAAGATACGTCCGTCTGTATAGTTTCCCTCTAAGAAACCTCGGGCCAAACTATCTTGGTCTGAACCGTCAAAGAAAGAGAGTTTCACTTTCTCAATTTTGACATTGTCCTTATCCCAATAGTTAGGATTTTTATCAAATTCAATCAAAGATTTGGATGTGAAGGACTTAAACAAGTAAGGACCATTTGACAAGATACTTGACGGTGTCACACTTCCAAAGTCATCTCCCTTAGCCTTCAAGAAGGCTTCATTTACCGGACTAAGGATACTTGCTGTTGTTTTAGAGTTCCAATAAGTCTCTGGTTGATTGAGGGTGTATTGTAGTGTGTAATCATCCACCGCCTTAACACCAACAGTCCCAAAATCAGATGATTTCCCTTCAACATAGTCTGCTAGCCCTTTGATAGAGTCTTGTACCAAGTACAAGTTTTCAGCCTTTTTATCAGCCGCATACTTGAGACCAGTCACAAAGTCATGAGCTGTTACGTCCGCATACTCTTCTCCTTCAGAAGTGTACCATTTAGCTCCCTGACGGATTTTATAAGTGTAGGTCAAACCATCTTTTGACACAGTCCATGACTCAGCCATAGAAGGAATGAGATTGCCATACCGGTCATTTTCCAACAAACCATCAATCAAGTTGGTTGTGATGCTAGAAGTGGAACCACGTGTTGAAGTAATGTAGTCCAATGTATCCGGATTGCTGGCAAATACATAAGAGTAGGTTTTATCTGCATTACTTGATTGGGAAGACCCACATGCTGCTAAAGCTAGACCTGCTGTCAAAGCCATAGCTCCAAAAAGCATAACTTTTGATTTCTTCATGATTATTCTCCAATTTTACAGTATGTGAAATATTATACACTATTTAAGTAAAAACATAAAGCTTTTTGTACTTTTTTACAAAAATAAAAATCAGTAGACTCGAGTTCCTACTGATTTTTGATAGAATTCGTTTGGATTATGCAGCCAAAACTTTGCGTCCTTTACGACGACGAGCTGCCAATACGCGACGACCGTTTTTAGTTGACATACGGTTACGGAATCCGTGTTTGCGCGCACGACGAAGTTTACTTGGTTGATAAGTACGTTTCACGATGAATACCTCCTCATAGATTTTGTATTCGTTTAGCCGGCTATAAAGTGATCAGTTACTAAACATACTTTACTATTCTATCTGATTCTTTCACTTTTGTCAATAGCTCTAGACAAATGTTTCCAGCTTTTTCGAATGTAAGCCCTATCTACGATACTGTTTCAAGAAACGAGTCATCTTTTCTTGGATTTGGGCTAGTTCATCAACACGAGGAAGGTAAACGATACGGAAGTGGTCTGGTTCCTGCCAGTTAAAGCCTCGACCATGAACCAAGAGAACCTTTTCCTGCTTCAAGAAATCAAGGACAAACTGTTCATCATCATCGATACGGTACATATTGCGGTCGATTTTAGGGAAGATATAGAGTCCAGCCTTAGGTTTAACCGCAGACAAACCTGGAATATCTTGAATGGCATTGTAGATGAAATTTCTTTGCTCATAAATTCGTCCACCAGGAAGGAGCAATTCATCAACTGATTGGTGACCACCCAAGGAAGTTTGTACGACTTGTTGGGCCAAAACGTTAGAGCAAAGGCGCATATTGGATAGCATATTGAGCCCTTCTATATAGCCTTTAACGTGTGTCTTAGGTCCAGACAAGACCATCCAACCCACACGGAAACCAGCAATACGGTGGGATTTTGACAGGCCATTCATGCTGACACAGAAGACATCTGGTGCCAAACTAGCCACAGGCGTATGCACATGTCCATCCATTACCATGCGGTCGTAAATTTCATCCGCAAAGATAATCAAATCGTTTTGACGGGCAATCTCAATAATTTCCAGCAAGAGTTCCTTAGGATAAAGGGCCCCAGTTGGGTTGTTTGGATTGATAAGGACGATTGCCTTGGTATTAGAAGTGATTTTTGACTTGATATCGTCAATATCTGGGTACCATTCTGCAGCTTCATCACAAATATAGTGAACGGCATTTCCTCCAGCTAGGCTGACAGCTGCTGTCCAGAGAGGATAGTCTGGCATTGGCACTAAGACCTCATCCCCATTGTCCAAAAGCCCCTGCATGGACATGACAATCAACTCACTGACACCATTTCCAAGGTAGATATCATCAATATCTACATTTGGGAATTTCTTCAATTGGCAATACTGCATAATGGCCTTACGGGCTGAGAAAATCCCTTTGGAGTCAGAATATCCTTCACTATCCCGCGCATTCATAATCAAGTCATGAATGACCTCGTCTGGCGCTGTAAAGCCAAATTCTGCTGGATTTCCTGTATTCAGACGTAAAATCTTTTCTCCGTTTGCTCGCATCCGCATGGCTTCTTCCAAAACAGGACCACGGATATCATAAGCAACATGCTCTAACTTACTAGACTTGTTATATTCTTTCATCTTGTTTCCTCAATTCATCAGGATAGTAACATTATACCACTAGAACGAAAATGCGACAAGTTTACTGAAATGTGTTACTAAAATCCTATAGAAGAAAAGCCTCGCTAAAAGCGAGGTCAAGACAGGGGAGATAGCAGGTATTTTGCGAAAGTCACATCACATACCAAAAGATAAACCTAGAAAAAGCAAGCCTAAAAAGGAGTCATAAAGAAGATTGAACATGAGGAAAAGTCCCCATATCATCAAGTAATCCCAACGCCCACTTCGTTTTGCAACCAGGAATAATAGAAAATGGTAGAGTAGGTGAAAGACTAAAAAGCCAACAAAACCTGGATAGAGAAGCGGAATTAGCTTCTCTAATTGCCAGACCATGATAACTTCTAGCAAGACTGAAGCTAGGATGATTCCATAATAAAGGAAATTTGAATTTTTTGTTTCTTGAAAAGAGCTTTTCATCATTCTCCCTCCCTTCACTTGTTTCCTGCTATCCTTTCTTTTATTTTATCATATATTTATATAGTTTTTAAGCGCTAACATTCTTTTGAAAAATACTTTTTTTACTTTACTTCTATAGTGAAAAGGTTTACAATAATAGTAAGAAAATTTCAGGAGGTTTCATTATGGCACAACGTTACCAAAATATCATGGTCGCAATCGATGGTTCTAAAGAAGCGGACTTGGCTTTTGTCAAGGGAGTTCATTCTGCTCTACGAAACGACGCTAAGCTCACCATCGCACATGTCATTGACACACGCGCGCTCCAAAGCGTATCCACCTTTGATGCTGAAGTTTACGAAGAACTCCAAGTCGACGCTGAAAGTCTGATGAAAGAGTACGAAAAACGTGCTAAAGATGCTGGTGTGGCAGATGTTCATATCGTCATTGAAATGGGAAATCCAAAAACCCTCTTGGCACGTACTATTCCCGATGCTGAAGAAGTGGACCTCATCCTCGTTGGCGCAACTGGTCTCAACGCCTTTGAACGCCTCTTGGTCGGTTCTTCATCTGAATACATTCTCCGCCATGCTAAGGTTGATTTACTGGTTGTGAGAGAACAAGAAAAAACCTTATAATCACAAAGAAAAGGAGCCCCTAGCTCCTTTTTGTTTACTATTTATACTCTTCGAAAATCTCTTCAAACCACGTCAACGTCGCCTTGCCGTACTCAAGTACAGCCTGCGGCTAGTTTCCTAGTTTGCTCTTTGATTTTCATTGAGTATTATTTCTCTCTTTATGGCGTTCATAAGCCTTGAGCTGGCGCTGCAGTTCCTTTTTAATCGCAGGTTCTGGAGCATATTTTTCTTCCCAATCATCTGGTTTTAAGATTTTGTGGGTCACTGGATCAAAATGAGCCTTGCCATCTGGGAAAATTTTCCCCATATTGGCCTGATGAACAATATCAAAAATACGTTCTGGATCCACCCCCATCAAAACAAAACTACCATAGGTAAAATAAAGCGTGTCAATCAGGGCATCTACCTGCCCTATCAAATCTTGCTGAGCAGGCGTCTTCTTAGCTACTTTATCTGCTGCCTTATCAAGAGCTTGATGAAGTTGCGATAGTGCTTGACCAAAGTCCTCTTCAGAGGGACTGGCTGCTCGAACAAACTCCACCAATTCTTCTATTTTAAAGCCAGCCCTGTGGGTTGCACCTTCTAAATCCCAAGCTCGTGGTTCTTCTTGGGTCCGTTCATCCATCATGTGGTGGAAGGTCTTGACCTTATTGAAATGATAGTCACGGCTGACAAAGACTTTTTCTGAGGCCAGAACACCAAAATGTTCCAAGGCCTTGTGGATTCCGTCTTGCTGATTGCTAGTGGTGATGTGCTTGGCCACTTCCTTGACACTGCTACTACCATTTCCCATAGCGACCGACATACCGACACCCGCCAGCATTTCTAGGTCGTTATCTGAGTCACCAAAGGCCATGACTTGGTTGAGATCAAAACCATATTCTTTCCCGACTCGTCGAATGCCTTCCAATTTAGAGTTTCCTTGATTGATGACATCTGCTGCAAAAGGATTGCTACGTGTCAATTTCAAATCTTCAAAATCAGCTGCCGCCTTCTCAGATTCTTCTGGCGTCATCAGCATCAAAACTTGGTAGATAGGCTGATTCATCAGTTGAAGCAGGTCTTCTTCCTTTTGGGGAACAACCTTGCTGACCATACGATTAAAGGAATGACTCACCGTCCGAGTTAAAACTGAGGGAACGAAGCGACTGATTCGTTGGGAAAAAGAGCCCAGACCAAAGGACATGATTTTAGAACCCAGCATGGCATCCTTGGTCCCTAGGGCAATCTCCTTGCCCTCTTTTTTAGCATACGTAATAAGCTGGCGCAAATGTAACTTGGAAATAGGACTCGTGAACAAGACTCTGTCTTTAGTAAAGATATACTGGCCATTATAGGTTACTGCGAAATCTAGATCTAAATCGTCCATCAATTCCTTAACAAAAAAAGGTCCTCGACCCGTTGCTACACCAACAAGCACCCCTTGTTCTTTGACAATCTTAATCGCGTCCTTAGTGGATTTCAAAACACTCTTGCGATCGTTAACCAAGGTTCCATCGATATCAAAAAAAACAGCTTTGACTTCCATCCTATCCCAATCTCCCCTTTTGTGATACAATGATTATACCACATTTCAGAAAGAGTGAGTAAATCATGCCTAAGAAAATCCTTGTTTTACATACAGGTGGAACTATTTCCATGCAGGCCGATGCTTCTGGCGCTGTTGTAACTAGTTCAGATAATCCCATGAACCATGTGTCCAATCCTCTTGAAGGAATCCAAGTCCACGCCCTAGACTTTTTTAACCTGCCAAGCCCCCATATCAAACCCAAGCATATGCTAGTCCTCTACCAGAAAATTAAAGAGGAAGCTGCTAACTACGATGGAGTGGTAATCACACACGGGACCGATACTTTAGAGGAAACAGCCTATTTCCTTGATACCATGGAAGTTCCCCATATGCCTATCGTTCTAACAGGGGCCATGCGTAGCTCTAACGAACTCGGCAGCGACGGTGTTTATAACTATCTGAGTGCTTTACGGGTGGCTAGCGATGACAGGGCTGCGGACAAAGGGGTTTTGGTTGTTATGAACGATGAAATCCATGCTGCCAAGTATGTTACCAAAACGCATACGACCAACGTCGGCACCTTCCAGACCCCAACACATGGACCACTTGGTCTGATTACGAAGCGGGAAATCCTCTACTTCAAAACAGCTGAACCTCGTGTTCGCTTTGACCTTGATCACATACAAGGCTTAGTCCCTATCATCTCTGCTTATGCTGGTATGACAGATGAGCTGATTGATATGCTGGATTTGGAACAATTGGACGGTTTGATTATCCAAGCCTTCGGGGCGGGCAATGTTCCCAAAGAAACGGCTCAAAAATTAGAAAGCCTTCTACAAAAAGGAATCCCAGTCGCCCTGGTTTCACGATGCTTTAACGGTATTGCAGAACCTGTTTATGCCTACCAAGGTGGGGGCGTGCAGTTGCAAAAAGCAGGTGTCTTCTTTGTTAAAGAACTCAACGCCCAAAAAGCCCGCTTGAAACTCCTCATTGCCCTCAATGCTGGACTAACCGGACAGGCTTTGAAAGACTATATGGAAGGGTAAGTCTCTTCTCTAAAAACAAATCAGGAAATCTACACGATTCCCTGATTTTTTCTATTTACGTTTTCGTGTCGAACGACGTTCTGTCAAACCATGAGGTAAGAGAACTTCACGTTCTTCCAACTCTTCCTTGTGCATAATCTTAGTCAACATACGCATACTAATAGCACCAAGGTCATAAAGAGGTTGGGCAATAGTGGTCAAGTTTGGACGAGTAAAGCGAGAGACCTGTGAATCATCACTAGTAATGATTTCAAACTCTTCTGGTACTGACACACCCTTATCAGCAAGGCCGTTCAAGACACCTGCTGCCAACTCATCACCTGTTACAACTGCTGCAGTTGCATTTGATGAAATCAAGCGTTCTGCCAAGGCATAGCCATCTTCATAAGTGTATTTAGACTCAAATACCAATCCTTCGCTATAAGAAATCCCTGCTTTTTTCAAGGCTTCCTTGTAGCCAACCAAACGAACCTTACCATTGATATCATCCACTAGTGGACCGCTTACAAAAGCAATGCGCTCATTTTCTTTAGCAAGGTAGGTCACTGCATCAATCGTTGCTTGTTTGTAGTCAATATTGACACTTGGAAGCTGATGTTCTACATCCACAGTTCCTGCAAGAACAACTGGTGTTCGAGAGCGAGAAAACTCTGAACGAATTTTTTCAGTCAAGTGGTAGCCCATAAAGATGATACCATCCACTTGCTTAGAAAATAGTGTATTGACAACTGAAACTTCCTTGTCATCGTCCTCATCACTATTAGCAAGGACAATATTGTACTTGTACATTTCAGCGATATCATCAATCCCTTTGGCAAGCGTTGAGAAATAACCATTGGTAATATTGGGGATCACGACACCGACAGTGGTTGTCTTTTTACTTGCAAGACCACGCGCCACGGCATTTGGACGGTAATCCAAACGATCAATCACCTCAAGCACTTTTTTACGGGTATTCTCTTTTACATTCTTATTGCCATTGACTACACGGCTAACCGTCGCCATTGAAACTCCTGCTTCACGGGCGACATCATAAATCGTTACTGTATCGTCTGTATTCATTCCATTTCCTTTCTATATCATACCTCACGAGACTCCAAAAAAGAGACGGTATGAAAATTTCGTTTTCATGTTTCTACTTATTCCATTCTATCACTATTTGTAAACACTTTCAAGTATTTTTTGAAGATTATTTGAAAAAAATTTCATAGAAAACTATGTTTATAAAGAAAAAAACACCTTTTCTTGATTTTTAATCCTATTTGCTGTATGATAAGGGAAAAGAAAGGGGGCAGAAATATGGCTTTTACCAATACCCACATGCGATCGGCTAGTTTTGGCATTGTTACCAGCTTGCCTGATGATGTGATTGACTCTTTTTGGTATATTATTGACCATTTCTTAAAAAATGTCTTTGAATTGGAAGAAGAACTCGAGTTTCAATTGCTCAATAACCATGGAAAAATCACCTTCCACTTCTCAAGTCAACACCTCCCTACAGCTATTGATTTTGACTTTAACCATCCTTTCGACCCTCTTTATCCGCCAAGGGTACTGGTTTTAGACATGGACGGTAGAGAAACGATACTCCTCCCAGAAGAAAATGACCTATTTTAATACTCAAGGAAAATCAAAGAGCAAACTAGTAAGCTAGCCGCAAGATATACTTGAGTACGGTAAGGCGACGCTGACGTGGTTTGAAGAGATTTTCGAAGAGTATAAAAACTCTAGCCTTCAGTTACAAGTGACTGAAAACTAGAGTTTTTCTATTTTTTCAAAGCATTATACAAGTTGCGGATAGGTTGCTTTAAGGTAGGATGGATAAAATGAGGTGCAAGTTCTTGTAAGGACTCAAGGACAAAAAGACGTTCTGCTATGTAAGGATGAGGCAAGATAAGGTCGTCTGTATAAATGACCTGGTCCTCCACAAAGAGCAAGTCCAAATCAATCAAACGAGGTCCCCAATGCACTTCTCTCACCCGTCCCATCTCTGACTCAATATCTAACAAGATCTCTAATAAAACTGGGGCAGGTAGCCATGTTTCTACCTCAACCACTTGATTAGCAAAGCTATCCTGCTCCACACCACCCCAAGGCTCCGTCGTCAAGACACTGGACTCTTTGAGAATATGGATACCACGAGATCGCAGTTTCTCAATGGCTTGTTTCAAGTTTGCTTGCTTATCCCCCATATTGCTTCCTAAGGCGATAAAGGCCCGTTGCTTGCGGCGATGAATGGTTACCGAGCAAGTATCTAGTGGCAAATGCACCGGTGCCCAAGGTTTTTTCAGTTCCAACTTCATTTCTTGGACAAGAGGATAAGTTTCAAAGGTACGCTCTACCAGTTTATAGGCTACCGTTTCAATCAAGTCATCAGTTGTTTCCTGAAACCAAGTCGTCCACTGCTGACACAATTCCCCATAATGGACAGAGGCTGTTAAATCCAAGTCTGTAGCCGCCTTGGTCATATCATAGGATAGGATTGCGGAAATAACAAACTTCTGCCCCAATTCTTTCTCACTAGGAAAAAGACCATGATAGGCAAAAATTTCCAAATCCTTAATCTGCAGTTGATCCATAATGATTCCTTTCTAGAAAAATCCACCCAAAGCGGATTCTTTTTTATAGTCCCATTAAACGATAAGCCTGATCTCGAAGGTCCTTATCTGCTTCAAATAAACCACGAGCTACTGTTGTCAAGGTTGCAGTTCCTGGTTTTCTGACACCACGCATGCTCATACACATATGTTCCGCCTCAATGACAACAAAGGCTCCTTTAGCACCTAGGTAGTCCATCAAGGCATCGGCCACTTCGATATTCAAACGTTCTTGAATTTGTGGTTTTTTCGAATAAACTTCAACCGTTCGAGCTAGCTTAGACAAACCTGCCACACGGCCATCTGGAATATAGGCAATGTGCGCTTTCCCATAAAATGGTAAGAAGTGGTGTTCACACATGGTATGGAAAAAGATATCCTTTTCTACCACCATATTATCATCAATAATCTCAAAGGATTTTGACAAATGTTCCTCCGCTGTTTGACCAAGACCTGAAAAAATCTCTTGGTACATACGAGCCACACGAGCAGGTGTTTCCTGCAAGCCCTCGCGGTTAGCGTCCTCTCCGACAGCCTCGATAATCATTTTTACTGCTGCTTCAATCTTTTGTGTATCCATTCTCGTTCTTCCTCTCCATCAGATAGGCTCTCACTTGGCTCAAGAAATACAAGGAACCCGTGACAATCCTAACTGTTTTTTTCTCTTCTTTTTTATCTGTAAATTTCTGCTCTAGAAAATCCTGCCAACTTTGGAAGCTGAGATTTCTAGACTTAGCTGCCTCTTTCAGCACGCTTTCATCCGTCGCCCGACTATCGTCAAAATGTGTCAGGGTAAGCTCGGTATCTGGCATGGTCCCCAGCAAGTCCAACATATCCTCCAAAGCCTTGGTTTTGATACAAGTAAAGAGGATTTCCTTATGATAATCCGCAAAGCGTTCTTGCAAGGTTGCTACTAAAGCCTTGATGGCATGAGGATTGTGGGCCCCATCCAAAATCATCAAGGGGTCTCTAGACACAACTTCCAAACGACCCGGCCAACTTGTTTCTTCCAAGGCTTGAGCAAGCAAGTGATTGCTTGCTAGCTCTCGACCCTCTTCTTGACAAAAAGTATCAAGTAAAGCTATGGCCATCCCAGCATTCTCTATCTGGTGCAAACCAAGCAGGCCAGTCTGGAAACGACCTTGTCTGAGAGAACTAGTATAATTAAAGACTTCCCCTGTCATCACACTCTTTTGATGACCAACCTGATAATCTGCCCCGTAGGCAAGTCTCGGCGCATCTTTCCCTTCCGCAATGCGGTCAATCACAGTCAAAGCTTCTGGAGCGATACGACCTGTCACCAAGGGAATTCCTTGTTTGATAATACCAGCTTTCTGCTCTGCTATGGCTTCCAAGGTGTCACCAAGTAGGACTACATGATCCAGCCCAATTGTCGTAATGCCTGTTAAAATTGGCTGGCAGACATTGGTACTATCCAAGAGTCCACCCATGCCGACTTCCATGATGGCCACATCTACTTGCTCTGAGGCAAAGTAATCATAGGCTATGGCTGTGATAATCTCAAACTCGGTTGTCTCCTGCAACTTGGCAGCCGATTCCCCCTCAAGCAAAGACTGATAGTCTGCCATGAGGGCTTCTAGTCTAGCCTCGGGAATGGATTCCCCATTGATACTAATCTGGTCTGTGTAATGAATGAGATAGGGGGAGTTGAAAACACCAACTCTCATCCCTAGCTTTTCTAGCATATTTTTCAAAAAAGCAATGGTAGACCCCTTGCCATTGGTCCCTCCGATATGGATGACCTTGAGTTTTAGATGGGGATTGCCACGCAAAGCTAATAGTTCCACCATTCGTTCCAAACCAAAATGCGGCTGGTCCGCCCAGTAGTTAGCAATCCACTGATTATTTTCAATTTCTTTCATCTTATTTATATTGTTTTAAATCTATATTTTCCGCTTCATCAGCCAGACGAATGGCGGAGGCAATTTCAACTGCCATCTTATGACTAGCTACGTCATGCACGCGCACCACTTCTACACCCTGTCTCGCAGCAATACTGGTTACATGAGCCGAAGCCATATCTCGATTGCGGAAACCAAGTTCTGTCTCAGGATTGACTTCAAAACCATTTTCTTCTAGGATATTGATGACAAACCGCTTGCGCGAAACTCCAAGAAAGATTGGATAGCCTTTCTGATGTAGTTTATCCAAGTCCCGTAAAAGAAGCAGATTTTCTTTCTTGGTCAGCCCAAAGCCAATTCCTGGATCCAACAGGATATTTTCCTGTGCAATCCCAGCTTCCTCTGCTCTCGCTAAAGCTCTGTCAAAGAAAGCCTCCATCAACTCTTCGATTGGCAATTTTTCAAAGTCAGCTATCTCTTCTACTGTAAAAGCTTGATCAAAGCCAAAATGAGGAAATATAAGCGAGCTAGGATGCTGAGGTCGAGCCATAACAGGATTAAACATGATGACCACTTTCGCTCCAGCATTAGCAATCACATGGGCCATTTTTTCATCACCCATGAGGCCTGTAATATCATTGACTAGATTGGCACCAGCAGCCAATGCGGCCCCTGCTACCTGACTTTTCCAAGTATCAATGGAGATGAGGACATCACTTTCCTTGCGAATAGCTTTAATCACTGGAACAACACGCTGGATCTCCTCTTCTATTTCAACATAGCTACTTCCCGGCCGAGTTGATTCTCCGCCAATATCGAGCATGCTGGCTCCTTCTGCTATCAATTTACGAGCCTGCTGGAGCGCTTGCTCAAGAGCAAAAAATTGACCACCGTCCGAAAAGGAGTCTGGGGTTACATTGATAATTCCACAAATAGCTGTCTTTGCATGATTAGCTTTACTTGACATATCGGTCACTCCCTCAAGGCTTTTCATCATATTATTTCTCTATTTTACCATAAAAAGAAAAAGATGGACACGATTGCATTCATCTTTTTCCCAGTAGAAACAAGTAAGCAATTGTCAAAAATCTTAAACAGAAATCCCTAATGTCCGACTCATGATCACCACAAGAGCCAACAAACAGAAAGCAACCCCATTAACAATCATGTGAAGTAAGATAGACATTTCCAAACGTTGGGTCTTGTAAGCCGTCCAAGATAGAACCGTGGACATACCTCCATAAATCAATAAAGAAGGTAAATTACTTGGTTGGTGCAATAAAGCAAACACAATCGTACCTACTATAAATCCCAAGTTCTCCTTGCCTCGGAAAATCTTTTTAGGAACAATTCCACGACACAAGATTTCCTCACAAATTGGAGCAAGCAAGGCCAGCAAGAAGAAACTGGAAATCAACGAACTATTCTGAACCATATCGTTAATCTGAGACTGGTTAGCTGTTGTCGTCTCATTTGACAGTTGTAACAAGATAGAACCAAGTATATTTGAACAGATAATGACTAAATAACTTAATCCCAATCGTGCCAAATCCTTAGCTCTAAAAAAAGAAAAATTAAAACTTGCCAACTGCGTTTTACGAGCTCCAATAATAAATAGCACCAGAACCACAATCGAAATACCAGCAACTATCAGTCCTGACTGCAACAGTGGTACTTCATTTAAAGTTAAAATAGCAGTAACCCCTATAGGAATCTGATATAAAATTGTCGCCAGAAAAAAGATTAACAGCCAACCTGCACGATTCAATAATTCTTTCCACATATTTTTCACTTTCATCACCTATCTCCTTTGTATTCAAAAAGGGGGAAAATCCCCCTGGGTTACCCTATTATAAGGCCATGCTGATGTAGTTAAGGATAAACAAGGCATCCAAAATCCAAATCATTACATGAACATCTTTAGCTTGACCTTTGACAAGCTTAGTCAAGGTGTAAGTCAAGAAACCAACTGCAATCCCTTGAGTGATAGAGTAGCTGAATCCCATAAAGATAGATGTGAAGAAGGCAGGAACCGCTTCAGCCATATCATCCCAATGGATATTTTTCAAGCTACCAAGCATCATAATCCCAACAATAATCAAGATTGGAGCTGTAGCAGATGAAGGCACGATAGCTAGAAGTGGGCTAAAGAAACTTGAAATCGCAAAACAGATAGCCACAACCAAGGCTGTCAAACCAGTACGTCCACCTGCTCCGATACCTGCAGCAGACTCAATGTAAGTTGTTACGTTTGAAGTCCCTGCAATAGCACCTATTGAAGTACCAATCAAGTCAGAATAAAGAGCTTTGTCCAACTTATCTGATTGATGATTTTCACCATTTGTAGCTACGATACCAACTTTTTCACCTGTACCAATCAAGGTACCAATAGTATCGAAAATATCTGTCAATGAAAAAGCAAGAATAGCCATAAGGGTTTCAGGCAAACGAGCCGTATCTGAAAGCAATGCACCCATACCTTCTGAACCAAGCGCTGCACCAAAGATTTTTTTCAAATCCTCTACTGCGGCACCAACATGGTTATTTGAAAAATCAATAGTCGAAAGATCAACCAAGCCAACAGCAATAGCTAAAACGGTCGTTGTCAAGATAGAGAGAATGATTCCACCTTTAGTTCCTTTAATAACAAAGAAAATCGTAATAGCAATACCAGCAAGAGCAACTAAAACTGATGGAGTATTGAAATCAACCAATCCTGGAACTGCTGAAGCATTTGCCGCAATTGTTGCTTGCGCCTTGTCAGCACCTTCTCCTACAACTGTATAGTTCCCCGGATCAATTGTAAATTTTAAAAGTCCAGCATTCTTAATACCTACGTAGGCAAGAAAAACACCGATACCAGCTGAGATGGCTGAACGTAAACCAGTTGGAATTGACTCAATGATCATTTTCCGAACATTTGTCAAGGTAATAATCAATGAGATAATTCCACAGATGAAGACCATAGCCAAGGCTTCTTGCCATGAATAACCAAGCCCGAATACAACTGTAAATGTAAAGAAGGCGTTAAGACCCATACCTGGTGCTTGAGCATAAGGTAAGTTGGCGTAGAAGGCCATCATCAGGGTACCAGCAACTGCACCGATAATCGTTGCGAGGAATACACCCTGAGCAGGCATTCCTGTTTGCGAAAGAATTTGTGGGTTTACAAAGAGAATATAGCTCATTGCAAAGAAAGTTGTTAAACCAGCGAGAACCTCCGTACGAACGTCTGTACCGTTCTCTTTTAGTTTAAATAATTTGTCCATTATCAATCTCCTTTTAATTTTTACGAACAATATTTGTATTATATCATTTATCATTCACTTTTTCAATATCTTTGTTTGATTTATTTAAGAAATTGATGGAATTTCATTTTTTGTTTAGAATCTGCTTTTCTGCCTGCTTTTTGTTATAATAGTAGACATCTTATCTGGAAAGACACTAGAAAGGTTTATATGACGAAAAAAATTATTGCAGTTGACCTAGATGGAACCCTGCTCAACTCAGACAGTCAGATTTCTGACTTTACCAAAGAAACTATTAAAAAAGTTACTGAAAAAGGGCATCAGGTTATTATTACGACAGGTCGTCCTTACCGCATGTCAAAAGATTTCTACTGTGAATTAGGCTTAGACACTCCTATGATTAATTTTAACGGCTCTCTCACTCATTTGCCAGACAAAATTTGGGACTTTGAAAAGTGTTTGACTGTAGACAAAAAATATCTGCTAGACATGGTTCAACGTTCAGAGGACATTCAAGCCGATTTTATCGCTGGAGAATATCGTAAAAAATTCTACATTACAAATCCTAATGAAGAAATTGCCAATCCCAAACTATTTGGTGTGGAAGCTTTCCAGCCTGAAGATCAATTTCAGCCTGAGTTGGTAACCAAGGATCCTAACTGTATTCTGTTGCAGACCAGAGCTAGTGACAAGTATGCCTTGGCAAAAGAAATGAATGCCTTCTACCAGCATCAACTTTCTATTAATACTTGGGGTGGTCCGCTCAATATCCTTGAGTGTACCCCAAAAGGAGTCAATAAGGCCTTCGCCTTGGACTACTTGCTCAAGGTAATGAACCGCGACAAAAAGGATTTGATTGCCTTTGGAGATGAACACAATGATACCGAAATGCTCGCTTTTGCTGGGAAAGGTTATGCCATGAAAAATGCCAATCCTGAGCTACTCCCCTATGCAGATGAGCAAATTTCCTTGACAAATGACCAAGACGGGGTTGCCAAAACCCTGCAAGATTTATTCTTATAGTCCATTCTGACCAGCTTGCAAGCTGGTCTTTGTGCTCTTTTCACAGTCTCATCAACCAGTTAATCGATTGTTCTACTTTTTGCCTCCAAAACCTTGGAAAAGGCTTTCTTTTGTGATATAATTCACATATAAAATACAAGAGAGCTAGTCACACTCGACTCTGTTGACACAAAATCAATCCAGTCCTGTTTCTCCTGCTCTCAGTTAATATCAAGGAGGATAGCTATGAAAGCTGTTGTTGTAAATCCAGAAAGCACTGGTGTTGCTGTTGAAGAAAAAGTACTCCGTCCACTTGAAACTGGAGAAGCACTTGTAGAAATTGAATACTGTGGTGTTTGCCACACTGACCTCCACGTTGCCCATGGTGACTTTGGTCAAGTACCAGGACGTGTTCTAGGTCACGAAGGTGTTGGTATCGTTAAAGAAATTGCCCCAGATGTAAAAAGCCTTAAAGTCGGCGACCGCGTCAGCGTTGCTTGGTTCTTTGAAGGATGTGGCACTTGCGAATACTGTACTACTGGCCGCGAAACCCTTTGCCGTACAGTGAAAAATGCCGGCTACTCAGTAGACGGTGGTATGGCTGAACAATGTATCGTAACTGCAGACTATGCTGTCAAAGTTCCTGACGGACTTGATCCAGCCCAAGCTTCTTCTATCACATGTGCTGGTGTAACAACCTATAAAGCTATAAAAGAAGCAAAAGTTGAACCAGGTCAATGGGTTGTCCTTTACGGTGCTGGTGGACTTGGTAACCTAGCTGTTCAATATGCTAAAAAAGTATTCAATGCTCATGTCATCGCAGTTGATATCAACAATGACAAACTTGCCCTTGCAAAAGAAGTAGGCGCTGATATTGTGATTAACGGTCTAGAAGTTGAAGATGTACCAGGACTTATTAAAGAAAAAACAGATGGCGGAGCTCATTCAGCTGTCGTAACTGCTGTATCTAAAGTTGCCTTCAACCAGGCTGTTGACTCAGTTCGTGCTGGTGGTCGCGTGGTTGCTGTTGGTCTTCCTTCTGAAATGATGGAACTCAGCATCGTGAAAACCGTTCTAGATGGAATCCAAGTCATCGGTTCTCTGGTTGGAACTCGTAAAGACTTGGAAGAAGCCTTCCAATTTGGTGCAGAAGGTTTGGTAGTCCCAGTTGTCCAAAAACGTCCAGTAGAAGATGCGGTAGCCGTTTTCGACGAAATGGAAAAAGGTCAAATCCAAGGACGTATGGTACTCGACTTCACCCACTAATTTAATAAAAACCTATTTTAAAAGTTGGAATGCGCTTCCAACTTTTTTATATTAAATTTTAATATCAAAAATTACTATGTCTTCTTGAAACCTTATTATATCAATATCATTAAATACACTATTTAAATGTTTTCTTGAATATTTTATATCAAATAGTTGCTTTTTATATGAAAACGGTTTATACTTATTTAGTCTTAAAGTTTTCTTAAATGAAGACTGAAACAACAAAAAGGAGGAATGACAATAATGAGTATCGGAATCATTATTGCGAGCCACGGCGAATTTGCTGCGGGTATTCATCAGTCAGGATCTATGATCTTTGGTGAACAAGAAAAGGTTCAAGTTGTAACCTTTATGCCAAATGAAGGTCCTGATGATCTATACGCTAAGTTTAATAACGCTGTTGCTGCATTTGACGCAGAAGATGAGGTTCTAGTTTTGGCTGACCTTTGGAGTGGATCTCCATTCAACCAAGCTAGCCGCGTGATGGGAGAAAATCCTGAGCGTAAGTTTGCTATCATCACAGGACTTAACTTACCGATGTTGATTCAAGCCTATACAGAGCGCCTGATGGACGCTGCTGCAGGTGTAGAAAAAGTCGCTGCTAATATTATTAAAGAAGCCAAAGATGGCATCAAAGCTCTTCCAGAAGAGCTAAATCCAGCTGAGGAAGTTGCAAGTGCTGCAGCTGCTCCAGTTGCCCAAGCTGCTATCCCAGAAGGAACTGTTATCGGAGATGGAAAACTCAAGATTAACCTTGCCCGTCTGGACACTCGTCTCCTTCACGGTCAGGTTGCCACCGCTTGGACTCCAGATTCAAAAGCAGACCGTATCATCGTTGCTTCAGACAATGTCGCCAACGACGACCTTCGTAAAGAATTGATTAAACAAGCAGCTCCAAATAATGTCAGAGCCAATGTGGTTCCAATTCAAAAATTGATCGAGGTTTCAAAAGACCCACGCTTTGGAGAAACACATGCCCTTATCTTGTTTGAAACACCTCAAGATGCCCTTCGTGCAATCGAAGGTGGCGTGCCAATCAAGACCCTTAACGTAGGATCAATGGCTCACTCAACAGGTAAAACAATGGTCAACAACGTTTTGTCTATGGATAAAGACGACGTTGCAACATTTGAAAAAATGCGTGACCTCGGTGTTGAATTTGACGTACGTAAAGTACCAAACGACACCAAAAAAGATTTGTTTGATTTGATTAACAAAGCCAACGTTCAATAATAGACATCAATAACTATCGAAGAATTCAAAGAAAATTTTTCACTTTATTATCATAAAATAGAAAAGGAATAAAACCATGTCAGATATTTCAATTATTTCTGCTATCTTGGTTGTAGTTGTTGCCTTCCTTGCAGGTCTTGAAGGTATCCTCGACCAATTCCAATTCCATCAACCAATCGTCGCATGTACCCTTATCGGTCTTGTAACAGGTAACCTTGAAGCAGGGGTTATGCTTGGTGGATCACTTCAAATGATCGCCCTTGGCTGGGCAAACATCGGAGCTGCCGTAGCTCCTGACGCTGCTCTTGCATCTGTTGCCGCAGCAATCATCTTGATCAAAGGTGGTAACTTTACTACTGAAGGTATCGCCGTTGCAACAGCAACAGCTATCCCTCTTGCCGTAGCTGGACTTTTCTTGACAATGATTGTTCGTACAATCTCAGTTGGTTTGGTTCACACTGCAGACGCAGCTGCTAAAGAAGGAAATATTGCAGCTGTTGAACGTGCTCACTTTATCGCACTTCTTCTTCAAGGTCTTCGTATTGCTATCCCTGCTGCCTTCCTTATCGCTATCCCTGCTTCTGCCGTTCAAGATGCTCTTAAATTAATGCCAGACTGGTTGAATGGTGGTATGGCTGTAGGTGGTGCTATGGTCGTTGCCGTTGGTTACGCTATGGTTATCAACATGATGGCAACTCGTGAAGTATGGCCATTCTTCGCACTCGGTTTTGCCTTTGCTGCCATTTCTCAATTGACTTTGATTGCACTTGGTGTAATCGGTGTTGCCCTTGCCTTCATCTACCTTAACCTTTCAAAACAAGGTGGTAACGGTGGCGGAGGAGCTGCGACTTCTAACGACCCAATCGGTGATATCCTAGAAGACTACTAGAAAGGGGAACAATCATGACTGAAAAACTTCAATTATCAAAATCAGATCGTAAAAAAGTTTGGTGGCGTTCACAATTCCTTCAAGGTTCTTGGAACTACGAACGTATGCAAAACTTGGGTTGGGCTTATTCATTAATCCCAGCTATCAAAAAATTGTACACTACTAAAGAAGACCAAGCTGCTGCTCTTGAGCGTCACCTTGAGTTCTTCAATACTCACCCATACGTAGCTGCTCCTATCATGGGGGTTACTCTTGCACTTGAAGAAGAACGCGCTAACGGTGTTGAAATCGATGACGCTGCTATCCAAGGGGTTAAAATCGGTATGATGGGACCTCTTGCTGGTATCGGTGACCCAGTATTCTGGTTTACAGTTCGTCCTATCCTTGGAGCTCTTGGTGCATCACTTGCTGCATCTGGTAACTTAGTTGGGCCACTTCTCTTCTTCTTCGGATGGAATGCGATCCGTATGGCCTTCCTATGGTACACACAAGAGTTTGGTTACAAAGCTGGATCTGAAATCACTAAAGATATGTCTGGTGGTATCTTGAAAGACATCACTAAAGGTGCTTCTATCCTTGGTATGTTCATCCTTGCCGTTCTTGTACAACGTTGGGTATCGATTAACTTCACTGTTAACCTTCCTGGTAAACAATTGGCTGAAGGTGCCTACATCAAATTCCCAGAAGGACCTGTATCAGGTGCTGAATTGAAAGGTATCCTTGGTCAAGCACTTGGTGGATTGAGCTTGGATAGCGTTCAACCACAAACCCTGCAAGGTCAGTTGAACTCATTGATTCCAGGATTGATGGGACTTCTCCTTACTTTCCTTTGCATGTGGTTGCTTAAGAAAAAAGTATCACCAATCTCAATCATCCTTGCACTCTTTGCAGTAGGTATCGCAGCTCGTTTCTTCGGTATCATGTAATCAAGCAACTTAAAAGGAACCAGGTTCTAAACCTGATTCCTTTTTCTATGCTTTTATTCAGCCAAAGCTCCCATTGGATCCCAAGGTGCTAACACGATTGGTTCTGCCTCATAAGCAGCTTGTTCTTCTGCTGTCAGCAATTCTTTGCGAACAACGATTTGGTATGTGTATTCGTCCATCCAAACGTCTGAGGCAACGAAGTAACCATCAGTACCGACCTTGTCTCCCCATGAGTTTTCAACCTTCCACTTGGTTGACTTGCCATTTTCGTCCAAATCCACACCTGTCAAGACCATGGCGTGGGTCATCAAGCTCTCACTGTAGTCCAAACGTCCAGCCTTGTCTTGAGTAAGTTTAATGTCCATGCTTGATTCAAAGTCATAAACATCTGTCGCAAGGATTCCAGCTTTACGGTTGCTGAGCTGACCGACATCAGAACCAAACCAAACAGTCTCACCTGCTTGCATTTGAGCAATTGCCAATTCTTTCAAGCGATCCATCGGCACGTTGATGTAACGAACTGCACGGCTACCAACCACATTCCCCAACATCTCAACTGTGTACGATTTGCCGTATGGTTTATCAGCAGTTGGAGCATTGATAACAGAAACATAGTCCTCTAGAGGAAGATTGACATATTTCTTGTAAAACTCTTGTGGTGTAATGTCCTTTTCGCTTTGGTAGTTGTTATCCTTATCGCGATAAGCAAAGTTAAACTGACGTGGTGGAAGACCCAATGACATAGCAAGGAAGTTAAAGATTTCTTGCAAGAGGTCTTCTTTCTTAGCTTGAACAGTCGCTTGGTCTGCGCCAGAAGCGAGTAAGTCACGCAAGATTTGAGCATCTTGACGAAGCAATTTGTTGAGAATGGCATTGAGCTCACGACTACTGCTAGATGAAACAGACTCAGGGTAAACTGACTTAGGCACGACACCGTATTTCTCAAAGAGGGCAACGACCATATCCCATTGACCGCCATCTTGTTGTGGAGTTTGAAGTAGGAAGCTAACCTTACGGCTGGTCAAGTCTTGGTCTGCAGTCGCAATGACTTGCTCCAAGAACCAGTTTGATTTCTCATACTTGTCCCAGAAGAAGGTGTGGGCCTGTGATAACTCAAAATTTTCCAGTTTGTATTGTGAGATGAGCTTGTGGCGGAAGGTGTTGAGAGCTGCAAACATCCAGCAACGACCAGACGCTTTCTGGTTGGTTACCTTGTCCTTGGTCAAATCCAATGAGAAAACAGGTGTATTGTCTACATGGCTCTGACGACGTTCTAGAGCTGCAAAAATTCCATTATGGCTGGCAGCATTTTCAATCGCTTGGTATTTGACATTTGCTTCATAGTTGGCAAATAGTTTATCAGTAAATGATTCTTGAATCGCGTTCATAGATTCCTCCTTTTATTCTACAGTCTATTATAACTCTTTTCACAAAGGAAGCAACTGAAAAACATAAAAGGCAAAGACATTGTCCCTCACCTTTTTCGAATATAAACCAAACTAAGCGATACTAGCAAGGAGAACCTCTAATTCTTCCTTGGTCAAGCGACGCCATTCTCCTCGCTGCAAGTTCTCATCCAATACTAGCGTTCCCATAGTCAAACGTTGCAAGTCTACTACTTCCTTGCCACAGTAGCCCACCATACGCTTGACCTGATGAAACTTCCCTTCTGCAATGGTCACACGAATTTGGCTTTGATTCTTTTCTGAATCTATGGACACAAGTTCCAGTTTAGCAGGCTGACAAGTAAAGTCTTTGAGAGGAATTCCCTTGGCAAATGTCTCCACATCTTCTTGGGTCATGATTCCCTTGACTTGTGCCAGATAAGTCTTGTCCACATGACGCTTGGGTGAAAGAAGAGCATGGGCAAGCTTGCCGTCATTAGTCAAGAGCAAAAGACCATGCGTATCGATATCCAAGCGCCCTACTGGGAAAACTTCCTTGCTCCGAGCAATATCATCCAGCAAGTCCAACACCGTTCTGTGCTTGGGATCCTCAGTCGCTGAGATAACTCCTTTGGGCTTGTTCATCATGTAGTAGACAAATTCTTCATACTCCAGCACTTGCCCATCAAAGCGAATCTCATCTATTTTTTTATCAATCTGCAATTTAGCTGATTTCTCTTTTTTACTATTTACCGTCACGCGCCCAGCCTTGAGCATGTTTTTGACCTCAGTCCGACTCCCCACAGCGCAGGCAACTAAAAATTTATCTAATCTCATATCACTATTATATCACACTCAAAAGGAGGCTGTCTCAATGACCAACCTCCTTTTCGTTTCATACTCTTCAAAAATCTCTTCAAACCGCGTCAACGTCGCCTTGCCGTATATATGTTACTGACTTCGTCAGTTCTATCTGCAACCTCAAAACAGTGTTTTGAGCTGACTTCGTCAGTTCTATCTACAACCTCAAAACAGTGCTTTGAGCAGCCTGCGGCTAGTTTCCTAGTTTGCTCTTTGATTTTCATTGAGTATCAGATTTAAGAAATTAACTTCCTCGTCTCCAGAAAATCGCTAAGACAATCATGGAACCTAGTACTGCCGGAATAATGGCAGTTCCTGCTATTATCGGTCCCCAAGTCCCAAAAAGCAAATGCCCTATAAAGGCACCAATCCAGCCTAGAAACATTTTCCCAAAACATCCCATTCGCTCTCCACGATTAGTCAGAGTACCTGCTAAAAATCCCACTAGGAGGCCAACGAACATACTTCCTAACATATTATCTCCTTAATTTGCCCAATCTCCGTTACGGAAGAGTGGTACACGTGTCCCATCCTCACGGATACCATCGATATCCATTTGGTTAGAACCAATCATAAAGTCTACGTGAACATCTGAACGGTTAAGCCCCGCAGCTTCAAGCTCCTCTTCGCTCATCTCCGCTCCACCAACAACACTAGTTGCATAGGCTGCACCAATAGCCAAGTGGTTTGAAGCATTCTCATCGAAAAGGGTGTTAAAGAAGGTAATGCCTGACTGAGAAATTGGGCTTGGATCTGGTACCAAGGCACATTCACCCAAGGCACGCGCACCCGCATTTTCAAAGACGAGGTCTTTCATGACCTGATCGCCTTTTTCTGCAGTGATATCCACAATTTGTCCATCCTTAAAGGTTACCTTAATACCTTCAATGATATTTCCGTTATAGCTAAGCGGTTTTGTAGAAGTGACATAACCATCTGCACGACGGAAGTCAGGCGCTGTGAAGACTTCCTCTGTCGGCATATTTGGCAAGAATCCTTCGCCCTGTGCATTGATAGCACCAGCTGATTCCCAAACATGGTTTTTCGGCAAGCCGAGTGTCAAATCTGTTCCTGGCGCTGTGTAGTGAAGGGCTGAAAATTGTTCTTTATTGAGCATATCAGCTTTACTCTTAAGGATAGCTGCATGCTCTTCCCAAGCTTTAACAGGATCTTCTTCGTAAACACGGCAAGTTTTGAAGATTTGGTCCCAAAGGAGATCAACTGCTTCCTCGTCGCTCGTAGCATTTGGGAAGACTTTCTTAGCCCACTCAAGTCCAGCAGCGGCTGCTACAGTCCAGCTAACCTTGTTGGATTGAGTTGCGATTCTCATTGGCTTCATGGCAAGTCCCATAGCTTTAGCAGAAGCTGAAAGCTTATCAGCGTCCACTCCGTTCAAGGCACCTGGATCAGATGAACGAACCCCAAGACGGCTAGCTTTGTTCTCTAAAAGATAGTTCATCTCAGCAATCTTGTATTCTGGCACATTGTCCAAACGCTCCATCGGCGCATGGAGGAATTTCTCACGGTTAATGACATCATCTGTCCACTGAACGATCACCTCATGCGCACCCAAGGCATAAGCTTCTTTGACAATTAAGTGAGCCAACTCACGTTGCTCCACATCGATAGAGAGAGCCAAAGTGTGACCAGGTTGCACATTGATTCCGTTCGCAACCAGCAATTTCGCATATTTTTCTAGATTTTCTTTAAAATTTGGTAAAACCATGTTGTTTCTCTTTTCTATTTTTATTTTTCTTTCAAAGCAGAGAATAATCCTGCTAAAGCAATGGCACCTGACAAGAGTGCTGTTGATAGAAGAATTGTTTGATCAGCAAGTTCTAATTGATATTCAAATACCTTCTCAGCCGGCTTATCTTCCGCGAATATTCTTAGTTTCATGAAATATCCTCCCTTACTAGTATATCACATATATTGGTATTTTAAAAAACAAGCTTACTGAAGCTTGTTTTAATTAGCTATTACAAAAATTTTGTACATATCTTTCCACTTCTTTTTCCATAGATTGAATCTCTCCAATATCCCATCTATTTTTTTTAGAAGTTATCTCTGCCATCATCTGTAATTTTAAACTCTGACGATGGAATATATCTTCTTTTTCCCATTGTTTTAATTTAGCTTCTGGATAGGAGTTGCCAAACCTGGAGTTCTGACTATCGGTAATAATACAAAGGTTGCCAAAGGAATGTAAAAACTCAATAGGTAATTGGCTCTCTCCATCATGTCCATTTGGATTCTGAGGATACCAATGCTCTATAGAGCGACGATATGCAAATTTGAAATGATCAAAATTAATATCCTTGTACTCTTTCTCTAATTCAGCACGATTTTTCCATAAAACATAATCTACAAAGTTAAAAGCATAAACAGGAATTGCCCCATATTTTTTGATACTTTTATCTTCGGTAAACAATCTTTCCTCAGCATATCTCACTGCCATTTTCTCAAGAAAATTCTTAAACCGAGCACCAAATTCTGCTTGATTTAACTCTTCAATATGGTTAAACAAAAATTGCAAGATTTCATATAACCAACGACTATCACGATTAGCAGTAAAGGTCACAGCAAACATGGATTGAAGGAGGATAATATTTTTGTTTAAATTGTCAAAAGTATTGTTTTGATAATTAATTCGAACATATTTCCATCCTCCATTTTCATTTCGTTGATATGTCTCATACTTACCTCGTTTGATTTGCCATTCGGTTTCATTTTCTAATTGGACATTTTTTACGATAAGCGTATCAAATATATGCTTCATAGTCAGAAGTAGTTGCCCAAATTGTTGGACCCATTCTCTATCTCGTCGTTCAATTTCAAAAATTTTCAATAATTTTTTATCATCAAATGTAGTTTCATCATTTCCTTCCATGATGAAAAAAACTTGAAGCAAAAATGTTGGAAAATCAATTACAGTCGTATAATTTGAAATATCTGCTCCATTATTTACTAAGCTACTACTTTCATATTTTGTCTGAGTAATTGCATCTAGTAAACTTCGTTGCTCAATTTTTTTTACTCTTATTTTCTCAAATACACTTTCCAATTTGAAGTTAGTAAATTCTTTACCAAAAATTTTCTCCCCCTCTTCATCAGTATTGTTTGGTCTACTTCGGATTTGAAAAGTTTTTATTACCGGCTTATCAAACTCTGCACAGGCATCCCAAATCCTTGCCAACTTTTGCGCCATTTCTTGATCTGTACCGAACTTAGCCATCATTTGCGCCTTAAGAATCTCATGAGCCTCTAGTTGTTCTCCTCGAGAGTTGAAACGTTCGAAATAAAGATTCAAATCTAAATCTTCAGGAAGTATACTCCGAAAAATGATGACATTCTCAAAAAGATAATCAACGAAAGACTGAGGATCAAGACGGCGCTCCTCTAGCACTTTTTTCAATGCGTCTTTAGCATATCTGTAACCTCTAGTCAGCTCATTTTCATCGTCCTCTGAAATTTCTTGCTTGGCAAATAGATCTTTAATATTCTTATTTGATTTCTGCCTAGCTGGGAAGGTAAGATTGACAGCTTTCAATTTATCAAAACCAAACTCATGCTTCAAAGCTAAGGCAATCAAATTAAGGGCTGTTGTCCGTTGTTGACCATCTATGATTTTGAAAATGTTATTCTCTTTATTAACGACTAATGTTCCAATATAGTAATTGTCTCTATTTTCTTGAAAAGCATTTTCTTGAAAAGCATCTGCTACGTCGTTCAATAACTGCTCAACTTCATCATAAGTCCAGGCAAAATTTCTCTGATAAAGAGGAATAGCATAGGTATCTTCATTTAACAAACGATTAACTGATAAGCTTATATGTGTTTCTACCATTTATTTTTTTCCTCTTCTATAATCTTGTCCACAGTATAATTTTCAAATAATTCTCTATCTATCTTGATCATGAAATCATTCGGAGTAACAGCATGGGATAAAAGTTGAAATAGCTTTTGAGCCTCTTTTTGTCTAAAACTTCCACCAGCAGCGTATTTCCCTACCGTTGCATCATATATAGCTTTAGACTTAACTCGAGGGTAATAAGACCAAATAAACAGGGTCTCTACAATCTCATTTGATAGCTCATCTTTTCCAAATCTCTCTGCAAACAGTGAACAAATATTTAAGAACATATTGTGACACTTGAGGTAGCGTCCCTTTGAGCTATTGTAAATGTTCAACATACCTTCTGGGTAAGCTAGATTTTTTTCTTCCCCTTCAGGTTCATCAGAAAATCCTAACTCTGCATTTAAAAAATCTTTATGTTCTTTAATAGTTCCATGAGCAGATTCAATATATTCAAAAAATGTACTTCCATCAATGATTGGCATAGTAATTGAAAGAGGGAATTTTTCAATATGACGATACAATTCTAGATATGGAAAGTTCTGATTCAAATCAACGCCTTTAAAATCGTCAATAAAATCCTCTGTAAAACGCAGATAAGATCCATAACGTTTGTTTGTTAATCCTGTCTCTCCGCGCGACCAACGTCTCATACGGAAAAGATGTTTATCAAACAACTCTTTGAGACTTAACTCTTTATCCTCTACAAATTGCTCCCACTTTTCGACAATCTTTTCATCTTCTGAATCATACTTGCGAAGATGGTAGGCTTTGAGCAAATCATGAGGTTCTAAAGATTTTCCACGATTATTCTGAGAATCAAATAACTGAAAGGCTTCAGATAATCGTTCCTGTGGCATAGTAATCACGGAGACAGAACAATTTTCCAATAAAAAATTGCAAATATCTTTTGCCTGATTTTCACCAACCAATTGAGTCAAATTTTCCCACTCATTATAATTTTCACTCGCATGATAGCAAGATAGCTCTCCAAATTCAGCACTCAGCAGTTGATTAGCACCCTTATAATTCTCTAAATCATCTAATAAATGAAGAAACAAGGAAATAGAAATTAGCCGTTGCTGTCCATCGACAATATCTAAGTATTTTTCCTTTTCATGCAAGATTTCATGCAAGATAACGGAACCAATCTGATATTCCTTTTTTCCCATAGCATCTCGTAAATCATAAAAAAGATTACGGATATGTTTTCTGTTCCATTTATATGGTCTTTGATAAGAAGGAATCCGCAAATTCTCTTCTTTCAATAGTTCTCCAACCTTTTTAGAAGTAAATTGAATAGTCATTTTATCCTCATCTATATTTATCTATCATTTCTTGAACTGTTTGCTTCATATCCTCTACTAAAATCCGAGGAGACAAAACAGTAACTGCTTCCCCTTGCCCCAGCAACCAGCGTTTAAGCCCCGGTGTGTGCTGACTCTCAAACTTAAAATGAGTCCAGTAGCCATTTTTCCCAACTATTTTTGCATTTGGAAATTGATCCGTCACAATCGTCGGATCGTACAAATACTCGATTTCAATACTGATTTTCTTCCCGATAAAAGCATCTACTCTCTCGTTACGAATGTCGCCATCTCTAAATTTATCTCGATAAGAAATAGAGGGTTTCTCTATATCACTAAGAGACCATGACTGGATACGGTCTACTCTTAAAGTAATATAAGTAGCATGTTTCAACTGGTAGACAACTAGATAGAAATAATGACTATCATAATAAAGAGAGACTGGAAAAACAGTCTGCCTCTTAGAAGACTCAGAATAAGGTTTTTGATAGATAATGTCTAGAACCTGTTCATACAAAATAGCTTCTGATAAATTCCAAATTTTCTCTATTCTATTTTGTTGATCCGTTAAGGGAGCATAGTTCAGCTTTTCACTTCCAATAATCTGCTCGATTTCTTTCCGATCATCACGGGGAACTAAGACCAGTAAATTATGTAGTAAGCTAGCAATTTCTGGTCTATTCAGTGCTCGATTTTCCAATAAAATCTTTGAAATAACGAGAATATCCTTTTTATTAAAAACTGACTTACTTGCTAAACAATACTTATTCGTTTTACGGTTATAAAGTAAATCTCCACTATAACTGGTGTGACTAGATAAAATATCACGGAGTAGCGAAAAATCTCTCTGTATCGTCTTTTCACTAACCTCAAATTCCTGAGCCAGTTGCTTTTTTCCTAACGGAGTCCCAAACTGTAAACGTAAAAAAATCGTTAGCAGTCTCTCTTGATCATTCATTTCCAGTCCTTCTACATATTATTCAAACAATACTATTTCTAGTACATTATTATCACTTCTATAGTCTAACTAGTACTTTATATTCAAAACGATTAAAGCAAAATAAACTAGCCCTTAGATGATTTCAACTGTACCACTATGCCAGATTCGAAGAACTCAACTACGGATTCAGGCATATTTTTTAAGTCTTCGGGTAAGCAGTCTGAATATACAATGAAGAGTTTGTTTCTTTTCTTACTCTCTTTGAATCGCTGCATCCAGTATTCCTGTACCCTTTGATCAGCCTCTCCCAAAAATTGAACTCCATCCAGAAAAATCAAATCATACTCTGTATACCCCATTTGCAGTTTCATCCATTGACTATGTTTAGAAAAAATCAAATTATCTCTCACTCGATAATATGCAAGTGATGCTATTGGAGTAACAGGTTTTATTTTAGTTAACGTATAATAAAACAAATGCCATCTATCAGTCTCTGAAATACCGCAAATGTAAATACATTGAGAATCTTCTTTTAAGTCTATTTGTGGGAATCCGGTCCAATCATTCCCATCATCTTTCAAGCCTTTTTCAAAATTATAAATTTCCTCTTCAATTGACACATTAGAATTTAAAATTTCTTGATTCACCATATTATACTCTCTTTTCTATTATTTTTAAGAGAATTATAACAAATCAAGTGGACATATTTTGTCCACTTGATCAAAATAAGCAATTTTTTAAAACAAATCATCAAACAAACTCAACTGGTTATCCTCTGGCATATTGCCGAGAATGCCCATTTCATCCATCTTTTCAACCAAGGTTGAGGAAAGTCCGCCACGCTTACGTAGTTCTGTTTTAGAGAGGAATTCTCCCTCTTCACGCGCTCGCACCAATTGCTTGGCAACGTTCTCTCCCAGACCATCCATTGCTACAAATGGCGGGATAAGGGTGTCCTCGTCGATGAGGAACTCTGTCGCCTGACTACGGTAGAGATCGAGTTTGCCAAATTTGAACCCACGTTCCCACATCTCATTGACAATCTCAAGAGTTGTATAGAGATCGATTTCCACATTGGAGGCTTCGTTATTCTTGCGTTTTTCAGAGATTTCTTCCATTCTGCGCTTGATGGCATCCAAGCCAGCACCCATGGTCTTGATATCAAAAGCCTTAGCACGGATTGAGAAGTAAGCACAGTAGTAATAAATGGGATGGTGAACCTTGAAGTAAGCTACACGCAAAGCCATCATAACATAGGCTGCCGCATGGGCTTTAGGGAACATGTACTTAATTTTCCCACAGGATTCGATATACCACTCTGGCACCTTATTGGCCTTCATGGCTTCGATATAGCCATTTCTCTCCTCTTCGGAAATCTTCAACCATAAGCCCTTACGTACCCGTTCCATGATGGTAAAGGCCATCTTAGGCTCTAGACCCGCATGCATGAGGTAAACCATGATATCGTCCCGACAACCGATAACGGTTGATAGGTCCGCAATCCCTTGTTTAATCAAATCTTGGGCATTCCCCAACCACACATCGGTACCGTGGGACAATCCAGACAGCTGAAGTAACTCCGCAAAAGTCGTTGGATGGGTTTCATCGACCATTCCACGTACGAAATTTGTTCCAAACTCAGGAATCCCCAACATCCCCGTAGGCGTTCCGATTTGCTCAGGTGTTACCCCAAGCACATCTGTCCCAGAAAAGAGTGCCATAACGCCTTCGTCATCCATAGGAATTTCATTAGGGTCAATTCCAGATAAGTCCTGAAGTTTCCGAATCATAGTCGGATCATCATGTCCCAGTACATCAAGTTTGAGAACGTTCTCATCGATATCATGGAAGTTAAAGTGAGTGGTCTGCCATTCAGCCGTCACGTCATCTGCTGGATACTGGACAGGCGTAAAGTCGTAAACATCCATATAGTTAGGAATAACAACGATTCCCCCCGGGTGTTGTCCTGTTGTCCGCTTGACACCAGCTGCACCTTGAGCAAGGCGTTCCACCTCTGCATCACGATAAAACTTGCCATAATCTCGCTCATAGCCCTTTACAAATCCATAGGCAGTCTTAGCAGCTACCGTACCAACCGTTCCCGCACGGAAGGCATATTCCTCACCAAAGATATCACGCACATCCAAGTGGGCGCTAGGCTGATCCTCTCCCGAAAAGTTCAAGTCAATATCGGGAACCTTATCCCCATCAAAACCAAGGAATGTCTCAAACGGAATATCCTGCCCATTTTTGCTGAGTTTGTGACCACAGTTTGGACAGTCCTTATTGGGCATATCAAAACCTGAACCATAAGAACCATCCGTGATAAACTCACTGTACTGACACTGACCACAGACATAGTGAGGAGAGAGAGGATTAACCTCCGTAATCCCAATCATGGTCGCAACAAAACTGGAACCAACAGATCCACGGGAACCCACCAAGTAACCCCGTTCATTGGAACGTTGCACCAGCATCTGCGAAGCCAGATAAATCACAGCAAATCCATTCCCCAGAATAGAGGTTAGTTCTTTTTCAATCCGCAAATCAACAATATCTGGCAGCGGATTTCCATAAATCTCAAAAGCTTTCTTATAGGTCAACTCAGCAACTGTTTCTTCAGCCTTGTCGATGAAAGGCGTGTACAAGTCACCCTTAACAACCTCAACAGGTTCAAAGATATCTGCCAAGGCATTGGTGTTTTCAATAACCAATTTCCGAGCTAATTCCTCTCCCAAGAAGGCAAATTCATCCAACATCTCATTGGTTGTTCGAAAATGAGCCTTCGGAAGAGGAGCTGGTTGAGCATGTTCTCCATGACCGATAGTTCGGTTAATCATAGCTCCTTGTCCCAAACTACGGACAATAATTTCACGGTAAATTTCTTCTTCTGGTTCGATATAGTGAACATTTCCCGTAGCCAGAACAGGTTTGCCAAGACGGTCCCCAACCTCTATCAAACTCTTGATAATGGTCTGGAGCTCCTCCATATCCTTGACCTGCTCCTTGGCAATTAATGGCGCATAAATAGCCGGTGGCATAACCTCGATAAAGTCATAATACTTGGCCACCTCAACCGCCGCATCCACACCTTGGGAAACGACTGCATCAAAAACTTCACCCTCAGAGCAAGCTGATCCTAAAATCAAGCCTTCCCGATGGGCATCTAAAACCGTTCTTGGAATCCGTGGCACCCCTTCAAAATACTTAGTATTGGATAAAGAAACCAGTTTAAAGATATTTTTTAACCCTACTTGATTCTTGACATAAATGGTAGCATGTTTAATCCGAGCTTTTTTATAAGAATCTGGACTAATCAAATCAATATTAAGTCTAGCTAGATCGGTCACACCATGTTTCTCTGCTACTTCTTTGATAAAGATGAAAAGCAGGCGACCTGTAGCTTCCGCATCGTAATTGGCCATGTGGTGATGTTCCAAAGCCACACCAAAACGCTTGGTCAAAGGTCCCAAACCATGACGTTTATACTCAGGATAGAGGTTTCTAGCAAACTCCAGCGTATCAATAACTGGCTGGCTAATTTTAGGAAGACCATGACGCTCATAGTTGGCATTCATAAAGCCAACGTCAAAGGTCGCATTGTGGGCGACTAGAACAGTATCCTGGCAAAATTCTTGGAATTCTTGCAAAACTTGTTCCAGTGGTTTGGCATTTTTGACATGATCATCTGTAATTCCAGTCAACTCAGTAGTAAAAGCTGACAAGGGATGCCCAGGATTGATAAATTCATCAAATTCGGCAATAACATTCCCCTTGTACATCTTAGAGGCCGCAACCTGAATCAAATCATTATAGATGGCTGAAAGCCCCGTCGTTTCCACGTCAAAGACCACATAGGTTGCTTCTGACAAGTCCATCTCCACTTCGTTGTAGACGATAGGGACACGGTCCTCCACGATATTGGCTTCCATACCATAGATCAGCTGGATTCCCGCTTTCTTAGCCGCCTTATAGCCGTGTGGGAAGGATTGAACATTCCCGTGGTCGGTGATAGCAACTGCCTTGTGTCCCCACTTAGCAGCTGTCGCAACGATCTCTTCTACCTCGGGTAGTGCATCCATGGTCGACATATTAGTATGAGCATGAAACTCAACCCGGCGCTCACCTTCTGGCATCAAATCCTTCCGCTCATAGTGAACAACTTCCTGCACATCCTGCACGTTCATAGTCAAATCGCGTGTGAAGTTATTCATCTCCACATTCCCACGGACTCGGAGCCAAGAATTTTTCTTGATGAGATCAAATTTCTGAGCCTCTTCCTCGTTCTTAACCCACTTTTGCATCGAAAAACTGGAAGTATAGTCTGTCATTTTAAAGTTGATCAAAACACGCCCTGTTCTGGTCACTTTTTGCTCCACATCAAACACAACCCCTTCAAAGACCAGACGATTTTCCTCAGTCGTCACTTCAATCATAGGAGTAATCTCCGCCTTATCTAGCTTGGGTTTAGCTGCAGCTTTTTTAGCTTGAAAATCAAAGGCTGGTTTCTCTTCCGCTGGAGGAGGTGCCATCTGTTCCAGTTGCTCCATAGCACGGAGCGCTTCCTCATTGGCCGCTTGAACAATCTGCTCATTTTCAGCATGAAAGGCCTCTTCCTGTTCTTGGGTCAGCACATCATTCTTCTCGACTTGACAAGTAAAAGTTGGAAAACCAAACTTTTCAAGTTGTTTCGCTAAATTAGGAAGATGATTCTTCTTAAAATGTTCCTTATCAATCGCCTCAGAGCCTTCAATAAAGAGTTGATTGCCCTCCGCACGAACTCGCAAATTCTGATAAAGGGACTTAAAACCTTGACTAGCACATGGCCCCTCAGAAAAAGCCTCTTTATAGTAGGACTGCAAGAGTTGATTTGAAAATTCTTGAGACAGAGCCTTGATTTCGAAAATAGCTTTATTCCCTGTCTTAGAAAATTCTTCGCTCAAACCTTTCTTTAATTCTAAAAAGATTTCAATCGGTAAAATATTAGAAAATACGAAATGAAACTCCCATACCTTACTAATTTTATGAACCACAACTCGCTCAATATCAGCCTGTGCTAAAGCAGGAGCCCGTCTCATTTCAGAAGGCATCCCCAGTTGATTCATCAAAATTTCAAAACTATTTGACATTCATTTTCCTCACATTATTCTTCTACTATTTTACCATACTTAGAGGTGTTTTCTAAAGACAAAAGGAAGCCACTTCAAGACAACAAAGAATTTTCTTATGTATATCCTTACCCCTCATTTAAGGATATTTACCTAGGGAAATGAAAAAATCTTCCAAACAGTACTCCCTCCCCAAAAAAGTTAGATAAATAATTTATCCAGAGAATGTAGCTCTATTTTACACATAACGAAAACACCCCGAAAGTTAGTCGGAAAAAATCTAACTTTTGGGGTGCAATTGATTCTTTATAAAACCTGAAAAGAAATCAGTCTTTAACTTCTGCTTTCTATCTTATGCTTGATAACGTTTCACGCCATCTAGGTAGGTTGCTACCAATTCTAAATCTTTATCTAGTACGATAAAGTCCGCGTCATAGCCTTCACGGATTTGACCACAGACATCGTCAATATGAACGGATTTAGCTGGGTTGAAGCTTGCCATCATAACTGCTTCGTGTGGAGAGGCAATGTTCCAGTCAACCACATTCTTCAAACCGTCTTTGAGTTTGAGAATAGAACCCGCCAAGTTACCTGTAGATTTGAGACGAGCAGTTCCATTTGCAACGACAACTGGGAATTCTCCCAACATGTAGTCGCCGTCTTCCAATCCACCCGCTGTCATACAGTCTGTGATAAGGGCAATATTTTCAGTTCCTTTTTGTTTGATAAGGATTTCGCAGGCTTTTGGATCTACGTGGTGACCATCACAGATCAACTCTGCATAGGTATGAGGTAATTGATACATGGCTCCCACCATCCCGAGTTCACGGTGAGTCAAGCCACGCATGCCATTGTAGGCGTGTACCCAAACACTCGCTCCAGCATCGACTGCTTTTTTAGCTTCATCAAAAGTCGCGTTTGAGTGCCCAAGAGCAACCGTCACACCTTCGCCCGTAACCGTACGAACAAAGTCTTCTACACCTTCACGTTCTGGCGCAAGGGCAATTTTATTTAGCAGACCATTTGCTGCTTTTTGCCAAGCACGAAACTCATCCATACGAGGATCTTTCATATAAGCAGGGTTTTGAGCTCCCTTGTATTTTTCTGTGAAATAAGGCCCTTCAAAATAAATTCCACGAATCTTGGCTCCACTTGCTTCCTGATAACGAGCACCGATATTTTCTGTTACCGCAAGCAATTGCTCATAAGATGATGTCAAAGTGGTTGGCAAGAAGCTCGTTACCCCCATGCTGAGGAGTCCTTCACTCATGGTATGAAGGGTTCCTTCGATATTATTATCCATAACATCCACACCACCAAATCCATGAATGTGGGTATCTACAAGTCCTGGAGCAATGCTGTAGCCTGTATAGTCAATCACTTCAGCTCCCTCAGGAATCTGCTCGACATGTTTTCCAAACTTGCCATCCACAAGTTCCAAGTAACCACCACGACGAACTCCGTGTGGGTAGAAAAATTGATCCGCTTTAATATAGTTAGGCATAATGTTAACCTCCTTAAAAGATTGATTCCACAATTTATTATGTCAATTACATTATAAACCTTTCTTTTTTATTTGTAAATGGTATAGACCTATTTTCTAGAGATATTTTAAAAGAGCTGGACTTCTCCAACTCTTCTCTTTTAAATACAAGTTATTTTGATTTGACTGGCTTGTCTTGAGCTGTTTGCAAGGCTGTAGCAATGGTATCTGCATACAATTTTGCTCCTGCTTCAATTTTACTATTGTCACTTCCGAAATGGACTTGGTCTGTTCCAGTCCAAATTTCTGGATGTTCCTTAGCAACTTGATTCCAATCTGCTATCGTGATGTAAGGTGTCTTCTCTGCCAATTCTCTCATATAGGCAGCCTCTTTCTCAACGATTGCATAGGTCTCTTTTGCCTTATCCCCCTCATAAGGAGTCACCAAAACCATATGGTGGCCCTTAGGAAGATTTCTCACGATACTATCCCAATCTTCCTTGTAATTTTCAGGATTATTTACCCCAGTTGCAATAATCACCATCTTTGGTAGAAATTTATTCTGGCTATTATTTAGCATGATTTCATTGGCAGTCTTGGTTGTTCTGCTGACTTGTGCATTAATCTGTGCCCCAGGAAGGGCTGTCTGCAAAGCTGTATTAGCTCTTAGCGCTACCGAATCACCAATTAGCATAGTGCCATCAGCAATTCCTAAACTATCAGCTTCTGCTCGTTCTGCCATCAACTTGGTCTGATCAATATTTGTTGCAGCTTGCTTCAAACCATTGACAGTCAAGTCTGTCTCAAACGCTCCCACTTGTGGTGCCATCAAAGTCACTACGAAGACAATGAAGGCCAAGATTCCTGTACTTGCAGCAAGGATTGTGTGAATATAAGGCAGGGGACGAAGAGTTTGTAGAATAGGTGTGTCCTTTCCTGCAATCCAAGGTTCCAACACATAAAATGATAGGCTGGCGAATCCATAAGAAAAAATCAAAGTTAATAACACAGCAAGAAGATTTGATGTCAGCTGTGAAAAAATGATATAGAAAGGCCAATGGAAAAGATAAACCGCATAGCTAGTATCCGCTAAAAAGCTGATAATCTTTGGCTCCTGCATGTTAGGAGTCTTTTCATGTAAGACACGCGCCGCTAAAATCATAGCAAGGGCTGCAAGGCTGGCAAGCAAGAAGCCCATAAGATAGGCAAAGAGATAGGTAAATTTGACAAAGAAGGTCAAAATGAGTAAGAAGCCAAAACCTCCTGCAAAAACCAAAAGGGTCTTGCGTAAATCCCAGATTTTATCCAATTGCTTAACTAAAGAAGTCGTCTGACGAACGCCTACGATAGTTGCTAACACACTTCCCAAAAAGAATGGATAGACATGGGTTAAACTGGAGAAGTACACAGAGGAATAAGAGGTTACTAGAAAACTACCGATAAACATGGAGAAGAAGCTGATCACGAAGGCAGCAGCAGATAAAAGAAAGACCATTCCTCTCAACTGACCATTTGATCTGGACTGTTTAGATAAGAACCAAACTGCCAATCCCCAGAGGATATAGTAGTGCACCTCAACAGCCAAGCTCCAATTATGAACAAACAAATGAGGAATGAACTGAGATTCATAACTCCCACCTGTTAGGAGCTCATAGAAGTTGGTCATGAAGCCTAAGACACCCGCAATCTGACCCCCAATTCCAGCCACATAATCTTGCCGAACTAGAAAAGTAAAGGGCATGGTTACCAAGACCATCAAAACCACAGGTGGTACGATACGATAAAAGCGTCTCCTAAAAAATCCAACCAAATCAATTTCATGATTTTTAGAAAATTCTTCGATAAGTAGAGCTGTAATCAGGAAACCTGAAAATGTAAAAAAGACATCTACCCCGAAAAATCCTCCAGGAAAGATCGTCTGAAAGAAATGATACAAGAGTACCAAAAGTAAACCTGTAATCCTAATCAAGGAAAACCATTTAATACGCATACGAGTTTATTCTCCCTTTCATTATACACTTTATTCTATCAAAAAAAGAAGAAAAATCCTAAGAGAAAACTTAGGATTTTTAGCTTATATCAATTCCATTTTAGAAATTACGGCCTGACTTATTATAGCCATATTTTTCAACAAAATACTCACGGAATTCCAAGAGATTATCATCCATAATGGCTTGTCGCACTTGCTTCATCAGGTTAAGCAAGAAGTAAAGATTGTGATAGCTAGTCAAGCGGATACCGAAGGTTTCATCAGCCTTGAGGAGGTGACGAAGGTAGGCGCGTGTATAGTTCTTACATGTGTAGCAATCACACTCAGGATCCAGTGGCGTAAAGTCCTCAGCAAACTGAGCATTTTTGACAACCAAACGACCTTGACTGGTCATACAAGTTCCGTTACGAGCGATACGAGTCGGCAAGACACAGTCAAACATATCTACACCACGAATCACCCCATCAATCAAGCTATCTGGCGCTCCCACACCCATCAAATAGCGAGGTTTATTTTCAGGCAGCAGTTGAGTTGTAAAGTCCAAGACCGCATTCATTTCTTCGTGGGTTTCTCCCACTGCTAAGCCACCGATAGAGTAGCCTGGGAAATCCATGCTGACAAGGTCGTGAGCTGATTGGCGACGCAAGTCTTCAAATCCTGCACCCTGCACAATTCCAAACAAACCTTGGTCATGTGGACGACGGTGAGCCTTCAAACCACGCTCAGCCCAACGACTGGTACGCTCGATTGATTTCTTAACGTAGTCGTATGGTTGATAAAACTGAGGACATTCGTCAAAGGACATCATGATGTCTGAACCCAGATTATTTTGGATAGAGATGGCCTTTTCTGGAGACAGGAACATCTTAGAACCATTGAGATGGTTTTTAAAAGTTACCCCTTCTTCTGTGATATTTCGGCTATCTGCTAGAGAATAAACCTGGAAACCACCACTATCTGTCAAGATTGGTTGATCCCAATTCATGAACTTGTGAAGACCACCTGCGCGTGCGATGAGTTCATCTCCAGGGCGGAGCCAGAGATGATAAGTGTTTGATAGGATAATTCCCGACCCCATCTCCTTCAATTCTTCAGGCGACTGAGTTTTGACAGTGGCTTGTGTTCCAACTGGCATAAACATAGGTGTTGGGAAGGTCCCGTGTGGGGTAATAATTTCCCCTAGACGTGCTCCTGTGTGTTTTTCTTTCTTAATCAAACGATATTTGATTGGTGAATCTGACATTTTTTACCTCCGAAGCTGGGAAAGACAGTCCCAGTTCATACTTTGTGCCCAAGGGCATACTGTATGATTTTATCAAAAAAAGCTGGAACTGTCACGAACTATGGTATGAACTATGGTATAATGAGAGAATGAAATACCCAAAAATTGATTTAAAAACCATTCGTCTGCAGGCTAGACAATTTCAGGCTGAAAATCCCCGCCTCTTTCTCGTCTATCTCTTACCTAGCATGCTGGTCATCTTATCTGGCTTCCTCAATCCCTTAGAGCGCATCAACGAGTCTATTTTAGAGCAATCCTTTTTAAGCGTGTTTGGTCATGTATTCCAAGCCTACCTCTTTCCACTATTAGTATCCTTTATCGGGACGATACTTCTAACCAGCTCAGTTTATACAACGCTGAAACTCATCAAGAATCCAGATACAGAACTATCCGTCAAAAATAGTTTGGCTCTCTTTAACGAAGAACACTTTTCACAAACCTTTTTGACTCTTCTTCTCAAACGTTTCTATCTCTTCTTATGGAGCATTCCTAGTTTACTCGGGATTTACTTCCTCTTTTACAGTAGCTTTCTAGCAAAGAAATTCGTTGAAATCCATCCTGAATTTCCCAATCTGGATCTCACGTCAATTGAAACTGAGCGTTTCCTCATGACCTTTGGTCTTTACTTCCTAGCAAGTATCCTCTTGATGATTGTCGGAAATAGTCTCTATATCCCACAATACTATGCCTATTCACAGGTAGAATTTCTCCTCTGTGACACCCTAGACTTGGGACAAGCTAAACCAGGGCAAATACTTAAAACCAGCCGTTTCTTAATGAAAGGTTACAAATTTCAGCGCTTTGTCCTAGACTTACAACTCCTTCCTTGGTATTTCCTCAATTGGATTACCTTTGGGATTGCTAGTTTCTCACTCCTACCCTACATTCAAATCAATAAAATAATTTTTTACCGAGCAGTACTGGCTCGAAAACGTCCAAAAGCTTGAAGGTTTTTCCCTCAAGCTTTTTTCTATCAATGAGTTTCTCCACCTACCAACTTGAGGTCCTCATCTCTATGTTCGATAATGGCTCTGATTGCCGCTTCTATCCCTCGCCTAATATCCACTAAACTCATAGCTGGAGTAGTCGGCCTATTCACCACCTGTTCCATCATATAAGGAATGTGCATAAAACCTGCCTTAACATGTGGAAATTTCTTCTCTACCAAATAGAGGGCCTGATACATCAAATGATTGCAGACAAAAGTCCCTGCCGTATTGGAAACAGAGGCCGGCAAGCCCTCTTTTTTTATAGCTTGAACCATCGCTTTAATCGGCAGACTACTAAAGTAGGCCGGAGCACCGTCTGGGCGAATGGGAAGGTCAATCGGTTGATTACCTTCGTTATCAGGAATGCGTGCATCGTCTTGATTAATGGCTACTCGCTCAGGTGTCAAGCTAGTTCTTCCACCTGCTTGGCCGATACAAAGGACAAAGTCAGGTTGATAACAACTCATCTCTTCTTCCAATACTTGAGCCGATTTGTGAAAGACTGTTGGCACTTCTAACCAACGGACCTCAGCACCATGGATTTCAGCTGGTAAACCTTTAATGGCCTCTAAAGCTGGATTAACCTTTTCCCCTCCAAAGGGCTCAAAACCTGTCACTAATACTTTCATTTCTAACTCCTCAAAACAAATTCAATGAGACTTTTTTCTTAAAAACAAGTATAACATATTTCCCTTATTCTGGAGTGAAAAGGACTAGAGGGGATTAGACCGGCATTAAAGTTTATTTAAAGAGTAAAATACTAATCAAGGCCAAAATAGCTGGTCCACCTTGCTTCAAAATAATTTTCTTATCTGCTGTGAGAGAGCCATAAGCCACAGCACCAATCACAAATAAAACAAAAATAGTCACAATTTCTAAATTCTGTGAGAAATAAATGCCATACAAGAGAAAGACTCCTAGCAGAGCATTATAGATTCCTTGATTTTTAAACAATGAACTTACTGACGGACGAGCCAGTTCTTCCTTATCCATCTTAAAAACACGACTAGTCGCATCTGATTGCGTTGCAATACTTTCCAAATAAAAAATGTAAAAATGCTCCAAAGCAACGATTGTTGCTAAAATGATTGTAATAATTGACATCTATTTCTCCTTTTCTCCTTAAATTTCTATATTCTCAATACCCAAAACCAATTTATTTACTAAACGGCTGAGTTCTGTTCTCTCAGACTCTGTTAAGATACTTTCCATCGCTTCCTTAACCTTGACATGACTCATAGGAGGATTCACCACTAACTGCTCCTTGGCATACTTCGTAGCCTCCACCAACACTTCTCGCTGATTTTCAGGATTGCGATGACGCTCCACTAAACCTTCCTTTTCCAGAATCTTGAAATGTCGTGTCAAGGCGGCCTGATCAATCTTCAAACGCTCCTGAACCGCCATTTGATTACAGGGAGAATTCTCCAATAAAAACAGTAAAATCTGATACCGTGTCAAACTAATCCCAAGTCTTTTTTCAAACAATTGCGTACTCGCTTGCTCAGACAAGCGGAGTTGATAAAGCAGATCTTGAATCTCTATCATTTCTTTTCTCTTTTCGATTGATTCATCAATAATTGACTAATCAAATATAATATAAATTAAAATAGATTGCAAGAATGTTGCTTGAATTATTACAAGATGCTAACTTTCCATTTTCCATTCATATTGATACTCAATGAAAATCAAAGAGCAAACTAGGAAGCTAGCCGTAGGTTGCTCAAAGCACAGCTTTGAGGTTGCAGATAAAACTGACGAAGTCAGTAACCACACCTACGGCAAGGCGAAACTGACGTGGTTTGAAGAGATTTTCGAAGAGTATGACAAAGAAAAAACGAACGAGGCTCGCTTCCTATCACGAAAGCTTCATCTCATTCGTCAAAATGATATTACCAAGTCTGGTTTATCCATTCATTGAAACATGAACGTGATCATAGTGGTTTTCTGTCACGCTACCACGGTCTGGCATTGGGTTCCAAGTATTAGCTGGCCCATATTTGCTATCGAATGGAGCATAGAAACGTTGTTTCCAAATAATGTAACTAATTCCACGGCTGGCCATGTTTTGAATAGCGTATTCCGCAATCTTATCCCCTAGTTCTGAGCTTTCTGGCACCATAAAATCGATAGCCAAACCTTTTCCGTGATCTCCACTATCTCCTGGACGGTAACCACTAAAGGATGTGATGCCAAACAAGTCGGCAATCTCTTCTTTAAAGGCAGCTGTTTGTGGTTGAAGACCTGCATTTTCAGATTTCGCTACCGCAAGTCCAGCATAATCTGGAGCTGCTGGAGCTGCGTAAGTTGCTGAAGTTGTTTTCGTCTCTTCTGGTTGATAAGTAGAAACTGCTGTTGTAGCTTCATTTGATGATGCTTCTTTTGCTTCTTCTGAACTTGTTGCAGTTGTTTCGGTTGCTTTTTCTTCTACTGGCGTTGTAGTTGCTTCCACTACTGGTTCAGCTTGAGGGCTTGCTTGTGTTTCATGCTTATCAGCTGGAGTCGTTGCCTGAGGAGCTGCCTCTGCAACTGCACTACTTGTTTCGGCTGTTTGCTCCTCTGAGACAGAAGTCTCTGTAGATGGTGCCACTTCTTCTGCAGTAGCAACTGTCTCTGCAACTTCTGAATTTGTTGCTACTTCTTTTGTACTTGTATTTTCTACCTCTTTTGGCGCTTCTGCAATCGGTTGAGAAAGGTCTGCAACCTGAACAGTTTGATCATCAATCGTCACTTGATTGGTTGTCAAATCTGCTGTCGCAGTTGTCACTTCTTCACTAGAAGCCGCTTGAGGTGTTTGGATTTCAACTTCCGTTATTTCTTCTGCTTCATTGACAGTCGTTGTCAAAACAGTTTCTGGGAAAATCAAGTCCATATTCGTGATTTTATTCAAATTCGCAAGAACTGTGACATCTACACCCAAGGCTTCTGCAATGGTGCTCAAGGTATCACCATACTGAACGGTATAACTTGTTTTGTTATCCGTTTTAGTCAAATCGTTTTGGATTTGCTCAACACTACGTGCAGTCCAAAGAACTTCTTCTGCTTGAGTTGCCAATACTTGGGCAAATGACAAGGCTACTGTTGAGGCTAATAATATTCTTTTCTTCATTCTTTCAAATTCCTTTCAAATGAGTACCTATCTATCATAACACAAAAAATGCAGAAAAAAAGCCCTCTTGGGCCTATTTAACAGAACTGTCTATTCCTTGTAACAAACTCTGTTACTTGAAACAGTTTGTTAGGTCTCTGTTACAAAACTGACACAATCTTATCGTTCCCAATCCCCAAAAATGTAAGGAATATCTGCTAACCCTTGAATTCTGTGATTTCCTTCATAAGTCGACTCTAAAAAGTTGATACTTTGAATCCCACTATTCTGAGCAAATTCCACATCCAGAGTCCGATCCCCTATATAATAAGTATTATCATGATTCAACTGATACTTGTCTAACAGATAGGTAGCCGCTTCTGAACTAGGCTTGCGCGCAAAGCCACTCTGACTGGTTAAAATCTCCGTGAAATAGGATTCCAAACCCAAGTCTCTGAGAATGGTAAGAGCATTGTCTCCCTTATGAGTGTAAACAAACTGCTGAATTCCTGCTTGGTCTGCCCAAGCTAGCACATCACGCGCACCTGGCATCAAAACTACCTGAGCATTCTTCTCAGCCAGACTCTGGGCACGCACCTGATTTAGCACTTCCACATCTATCTTTCGCTCTTCTGCCACCTGCATAAGTAAATCCTGCACAGAAAACTTGAGGATAAACTCTCTCACCTGCTCCTTATCATAAGGAATAGAAAACTGACCAAAAGTTTCCTCAATCCCTGACAAAATCGCTTCATAAGAGTCCAATAAAGTCCCATCTAAATCCCAAATAAAAGCTGTTTTTTGCATTTCCTATCCTTTCAAGCTCATATAACGCTGGTAACGGTAACGTAGAAATAACCAACGAAAACCATTATCCAAAAGGGTTCCGGCCCAAATACCAGGCAAGCCCCAACCAAGCACAATCCCCATCAGATATCCTGTTCCAATGCGGATACACCACATTCCTATACTTGTCGCATAAAAGGGAAGCCGAGCATTGCCCAAACCCTGCCAGACTGCTGTATAGATGACTGTTCCTATCGTCATAGGAGTACCAAGTAGTGAAAACAGTGTCACTAGCACACTAGCCTCCACCGCTAGAGAATCATTCGTATAGAGATGAGTCAGTGGTATGCCCAAGGCATAGACACTAAGCGTCAAGGGCAACATGAGAAGCAGAGAAAGCCAAAAGGTTTGCTTGCTCAAACTAGCTACTCTTTCCCAATTATCCTCTCCAACTGCTCGGGCCACCAGCATGACCGTTGCCGTAGCTACGCCAAAGGCAGGCATGTAGTTAAACTGGGTCAAGACTTCTCCAACTGCATTCCCAGCAACTGCCTCCGTTCCAAAAGAAACGACCAAGGCAATGATCACGACATCACCAGCCCGCATCATAAGCCGCTCTCCAGCTGCTGGCAAAGCTAAGGTCAATAGTTCCTTATCTAAACCAAAAGTCGGTTTCTCAAAAGGCAACTTTAATTGCGACCATAAAATCACAAGACCTACCAAGCGAGACAGAATTGTCCCCCAAGCAACACCAGCTATCCCCATATCCAGAACAAAAATAGCTAGACTTGAAAAAAGAATATTCAAGGCATTGGATAAAAGACTCACATAGAGGGGCAAACGTGGATTATGCGTTGCACGAATCAAAGCTCCCAGACTAGTCATTAAACCTAAGAGAACAATCGATCCGCCCACCAAGGATAGGTAGAGTCCTCCACTCTCAGCTACATCTCTCTCCGTCCCCAAAAGTCCTATTATCTCTTGCCCAGCGAAGATGGACAAAGCTCCTAAAAGGAAACTTAATAGTAAAGTAATCTTCAAGGCTTCAGTCACATGATAGGCTAACTTCGACTGGTCTTTCTGCCCCAAACTTTTTGAAATAACACTGGAAATAGCAGCTCCCAGAGCGATGAAAATCGCCTGGTAAATCGTGATAATATTGCCAGCTACTGATACACCTGAAATAGCTATCAAGCCCAAGTGGGCTACCAAGTAACTATCCACCATCCCCATGAGCATCTGCAAAAAGTTTTCGCCCATAGCTGGCAAGGCAATATTAAGAATGTCTTTATTTTTCTTAAACAATCCTTCCTCCTGATGAAAAGAAACTCAGTTGGTTTCCCAACCGAGTTTACTCCCTCTGTCTTAAAGTCCTAGATAAGCCTCAACCGCTGCTTGCATGTCAGCAGCTGCCACTGTTGTCTTGTGACGAACAGGAGCTGTTTCAAGTCCATCAACTGCTGGTGGCACAGCCACTCCTGAAATATCATGTAATTGAGCCAAGGCTTCAAAGTCGCCAAGCCCTGATTTTCCAGTTACAGCTTCTACTGCAACCACTGGGAACTTGTATGGACTCGCTGTTGAAGCAATCACTGTCTTAGTCACATCGCCAGTAGCCGCTTGGTATTTCTTATAAACTGCCGAGGCAACCGCCGTATGTGGATCCTCGATATAAGAATCTGACTCATAAACACGCTTGATTTCTGCCGCTGTTTCTTCCTCAGTCGCATATTCAGCTGCAAAGAGGTTAAGAATCTCTGCATCAAAGTCTGTCAACTCATATTGTCCTTGCTTGTTCAAGGCATTCATGAGTTCAGCTGTTTTAGCCGCATTATTACCCAAAAGGTGGAAAATGAGACGCTCCAAGTTTGAAGATACTAAGATATCCATAGATGGGCTAGTTGTTACCTTAAACTCACGCTTCTTATCGTAAACACGTGTCTTGAAGAAGTCTGTCAAAACATTGTTGTCATTTGAAGCACAGATTAATTTACCAACTGGAAGACCGATTTGTTTAGCATAAAAGGCAGCCAAGATATTTCCAAAGTTTCCTGTTGGTACTGTGAAGTTGACCTTATCACCAGCCACAATCTCACCAGACTTAACAAACTGAGCATAGGCATAAACATAATAAACAATCTGTGGCACCAAACGACCGATATTCATAGAGTTTGCTGATGAAAATTGTAACTTGTTGGCCGCTAATCTTTCAAGAAGAGCCACATCGTTAAACATATGCTTCACATTTGTTTGCGCATCGTCAAAGTTACCATCAATGGCGATAACATGAGTATTATCACCAGTCTGAGTGGTCATTTGCAACTCTTGTACCTTGCTGACACCATCCTTTGGATAAAAGACGATAATCTCAGTACCAGGAACATCCGCAAACCCTGCCATAGCGGCTTTCCCAGTATCACCAGATGTCGCTGTTAAGATGACAATCTTGTTCTCCAAACCATGCTTCTTAGCAGCTGTTGTCATAAAGTATGGCAAAATAGACAAGGCCATATCCTTAAAAGCAATTGTTGAACCATGGAAAAGTTCCAAGTTATATTGACCGTCTAATTTCACCAAAGGCGCAATAGATGGAGTATCAAATTTGCTATCGTAGGCATTGTTGATACAGTGGTCCAACTCCTCAGCTGTAAAGTCATCTAAAAATGCTGACAAAACTAACTTAGCCACTTCTTGATAAGAAGCATCTTTCAATTTGTCAAAGTCCAAATCTACCTTTGGATAAGTAAGCGGTGTAAACAAACCACCGTCCGTCGCCAAACCTTGTAAAATAGCTTGGCTGGCAGTTACTGTATTGTTAGCATTACGCGTTGATTGATAAACTAATGTCATTACTCTCTATCCTTTATCTATAGTCTCTTCCATTATATCATGATTTTTCAGAAAATTCTCCCTTTATAAGAGAAATTATAGGCTCAATTCTTCTTTCAAAGGCTGTAAATAGGTCATTTCTCGCTTATTTCTCATCTCCAGTCCTTCCTCAGCTAGAAGGAGTAAGTCTTTGGAAATTTCAATAATCGCAGTTTCTTCCTCATCTGTAAGCTTTTTCTTAGAAAATTGTCGTCTTAAAAACTTGTAATTACGACCAAATGCTTCAAAGAAAGGTGCTGCTTCTAAGTAAGCTTCTAACTTATCTAAATTAACTAATAATCCCAAGTGAAAGGCAGCAGAAGCGAAGGTTCTATCTAGAGGTTGAGTACACACACTACGAAACTCAACTGTTCCTCGAGTCGTTAAGTCTTGGTACTGGTAACTACGATGTGTTTCAAAATCTTTCTCTTGAGGGGAAATAATAATCTCATCCCCATTAAGTGCATATGCTTGGATTTCAGGTGTAGGCAAATAGTCCCTTGCCTGAATCGGATAAAAATAATAGGTTTGTTCATCACGTTCCGCAGTAAAAATTGCAGAATGATCTAGATAATCAAAAAAATCATCCTCATCTTCAAAGAGTCTAGCATTGACACCAACATTCTCTGGATAGATACCATGCATCGATTCTTCCCAGAAAATATCCCTTGAAATTTTCGTATCCCAATCCTCACCTGAAAACTCAGAATTGGCAAATAAATAAGCCTTAACTGCTTCAATTTGGGTAAAAGCATTAATCACTCGTAAGTAGTTAGACTTTGAAACATCCAACTGTACCTGACTCCCACAGATAAAAGCACCATATTTAGGGAAATGATGCAAGTCTGATTTAGCAACATTTCTACTCAAATTCAAATAGTCCATCAACATCTGATAGCGTGGGTAAGCCACTGGACAATTCTCATTTTTATCCCAGTTAGGATGAATACCGCAGCCAACGATAGCATGATTTGATTCAGCTAACTTCTTCTGGATTGCTTCCATATAAATACTAAAACGTTCTTCAACCTCTTGTATCGTTTCAGCCTTACCAAATGCAAACTCAATCGTAGTATAGGAAACTTCAAATAAAATAGCATCCTGACTTACTGGATCCACTAACTGAATAGGATTCCCAAAATCATCTACCTTTTCTACAGCTAAATTCAAAGCAGAAACTAAATATCGGAATAAGTGCTTGATAACTTCAACATCTGTAGCATCCCCTTCTAAATTTGTAACAGGATATTCCAGCTCAATCCCGACAAACAATTCAGAATTTTCTTTAATATTTTTCAAATACCGATATTTTAATAAATCGATAGAACGATACATACTTCCCTACACTTTCATAATCTAGATAAAATTTGAATAACTACTATTATACTAAAAATTATATAAAAAAGGAACGAAGATTTACAACGTTCCTTAACTCTATACTATACCGGCGGCCGGGGTCGAACCGGCACGTCCTTGCGGACACTGGATTTTGAGTCCAGCGCGTCTGCCAATTCCGCCACGCCGGCAAATAGTAACTGGGGTAGCTGGATTCGAACCAACGCATGAGGGAGTCAAAGTCCCTTGCCTTACCGCTTGGCTATACCCCAATAATATAAAATAGGCGAGTGATGGGGATCGAACCCACGCATGCCAGAGCCACAATCTGGTGTGTTAACCACTTCACCACACCCGCCATAATTCTATTAACACGGGCAGTAGGAATTGAACCCACACTGAAGGTTTTGGAGACCTTAGTTCTACCTTTAAACTATGCCCGTAACTAAAATAATGGAAGGGGAGGGATTCGAACCCCCGAACCCGAAGGAGCGGATTTACAGTCCGCCGCGTTTAGCCTCTTCGCTACCCTTCCGAAAAATATATAATGGCGCGAGACGGAATCGAACCGCCGACACATGGAGCTTCAATCCATTGCTCTACCAACTGAGCTACCGAGCCTTATTGCGGGAGCAGGATTT
>NZ_JAODJG010000003.1:0-288 GCF_028156745.1 Streptococcus gwangjuensis | reverse complement strand
GCTTGATGCAAACCTAGTTCATAAGCACAGACACTTAAAACAAGTGCAGCTGCTGACCCAGCTAGATATTTTTTATTGATTTTCATTCTTTCCTCACTTTAATTCTTCTGCTAAAACACTCATATTTTCTTCTAGATTTTCTAAGTAAGTTTTGTCATTTTGTGGGTCTGCCTCTAAAGGATTCAGAGTTTTAAGACCCACACCTGTTGATTTGACAAGAGTTTCAGCTACTTTCGAAGAAGCATTACTTTCTGTAAAAATCGTTTTAACCTTATAGGTTTTAACAAA
>NZ_JAODJG010000025.1:0-6499 GCF_028156745.1 Streptococcus gwangjuensis | reverse complement strand
TTAGAGACAAAGGCATTTCCAAAGTCAATTTGATGGAAATCATTTTTCACAATTTTGCCTTTTTCTACAAGCAAACGTGCAGGAAGCTCAATCGTGATATTCTTAACTGGTTTCACATAGTTTTTATAGAATGAAGCAGAATCTTTCGCTACCCAAAGGTAAAATTCGCCTTTAGGATTCAAACCAGCTTCTTTCAAAATGCTTTGAATTTCTTTTGTGCGTTGTTTTTCAGAAAGAACATGGTACATATTAAAGAGCGCTTTAACATCTTTACCAGTAGAATCCTTCATAGTGATTTTGCTGTCATCTACCTTGTAAGCACCATCTTGAACATCATCTGCCATAGCCCATGTCTTACCATAAGTTTTAGAATCAGCAGTAAACGTTGAATAAGGCTTATAATCAGTAGTCAAACGGAATTTTACATTCTTATCGAATGTATTAGCCCCATCAATATTATGTCCGAATGTATCAACAATAGCCTTTTTAGGTTTTGGAGTTAATGGTTTCACACGCAAGCGTGAATAGTTCACTTTGACAGTAGGAACTAAAGGCATTTCAGGAATTTTTTTCTTCTCTGGTGGAGTTGGAGCAGGTGGAGTTGGAAGTGTTGGACGAGGTACAAACTCTTTTGGTTTTTCCAATTTAGGTTTAGGAATTTCTTTGGTATCCTTTTGTTTCAATTCAGGTTTACGTGGAGGATCCAAAGGGATAGTAATTGGCACAGTTGAACTTGCTTTACCAAACAATCCAACAGCCCAACCATCTTGATAGAAAATATCCTTATCGGCAAGGTTTTTGCCACCATTTTGTCTGATTACTTCTGCTCGTTTTGACTCAATTTCTTCCTCACTTGCCACACCTGCACCGATATGATAAGCAAAATTAAAGCTAGAACCATATCCAACAGAAAGAAGTGAACCAAGTGGAATATCTGACTCGTCTCCAACGTTTTCGTAATATTTACCACTAGCAGACTTATGTTCGCCCTTAAAATATTCTTTGCCACCACGAGTAATTTTCTTAACATCTGAACCGTTAGGGTTAAGGACAATGCCTTCTGAACCGTCTTGGTAAGTGAAGCGTAACTCCTGTCCCCAGTCAATGTCGTTGAAAGTTGAAGCAATCGCTGTCACAGCAGGTTTATTTGTCTTTTCATAGAATAAATCAACTTTAGTATCAAATTGAATCAAGTTCCCATATACAAAGTTAATAGAGCCACTTCCATTATCTTTACGAACATAAATTCTAGTATCACTTAACGGTTTTCCATCTTTTACAAAATAAGCTTCAGCACTATTAAAAGTAAACTTAGCAGAGATTTTCTTACCATCTTTACTTTCAGCAACATTGTGAAGCGTGAATGAATCGCCTGCCTTTGGATTTACAATTTCAGCAAAATATTCAGGATTTTTCCCAAGCAATCCTGCACGACTACCACTAATAGTAGTGTCAGAGTGCAAACCAATATAATCTTTTACAGCAGTTAGACCGTCAATACCTTCAAATGAAGCTGTTAGGTTGCTGTAATACCCAACGCTACCACGCTTGCTGTTGTCGTAATCACCATAAACCTTGATATGAGGTTTTTCAGCTTTTACCCCCTTCTTAGCAAGTTCTGCTTTTTTCTTGTTGTACTCAGCAAGATCGCTTTCATATTTTGCTTGTTTTTTGTCATAATCAGCTTTTAAATCAGCGTTGTCCTTTTCAACCTTTTCATTGTAGGCTTTTTGATCTGCTACGTTTTTATTGTAGGCTTTTTGATCTGCTACGTTTTTATTGTAGGTAGCTTCTTTTTTAGCATTGTCTGCAAGAATAGCTTTATTTTCGGCTTTGGTATCAGCTTCTTTTTTAGCATTGTCTGCAAGAATAGCTTTATTTTCGGCTTCAATACGATTGACTTCTGCTTTATGATCCGTTACAGCTTTGTCATACGCTTCTTGTTTAGCCTTGTTTTCTTTTTCAATTACTTCACGTTCTTTAGTAGTTTTATCTACCTTAGAAGAATAATCATCAGTCACAGTTTTGACATCTTTTTCCTGTTTAGCATAATCAGCTTCAATTTCTTTTTGCTTTTCTGCTACTGTTTCAGAGGTTGCAACACCTTTGTCCTGAACAGCTCCAACTTCAACCTTTACACCTGCGTTTTTAGCTTCTGCTACAGCTTTGTCAAGCTTGTCATGAGAAATAGGAACTTCTACTTCTGTTTTCTTTTCTACAGCAACAGGCTTAGCAGTTGAAACTTCATCAGCCGATACAGTACCATTAAACGCCATACCTAACATAGCAAGCGCCAAGATTACTCCACAAGCTCCTGCAACTTTTGTTTTACGGATTGAACCATAAGCCTTATATTCATTTGATTTTAACATTTTTCTTTTCTCCTTTAATTAAAATAATTTCTTCTTGTAGAAGTAGCCAACCGCTGTCAACAACATTCCACCGATTGCAGCTAGAAAACTTTGTTCTGTTCCTGTGTTTGGAAGTGTTTTAAGTTTGCCTTCTTTATCAGTAACAGAGATAGTCTTATCTTCGTTGACAGTACCACCGACCTCTTCAGGAGCAACCACTGAACCATCTGAAAGAACGACGTTTCCGTCTTGGGTGCTAACAATTGACGCACCTGTATTTGTTTCAACAGGAGCTTTTGTCACATCATGAACTACTTGACCTGTTGCGGTTGAAGTCGTCCCAATTTGTGATTTTCCTTGTTCATTGGCCTCATCTGTTGTTTTTGGCTTTTCAGCTTTTGGCAATTCAGGTTGGACTTCTGGGGTGCCTTTGTTGGTTACTACCGCTTCAGAGAGCTCTGGTTGAATTGCAGGTTCACCTTTGTCACTTACTACCGCTTCAGAGAGCTCTGGTTGAATTGCAGGTTCACCTTTGTCACTTACTACTGCTTCAGAGAGCTCTGGTTGAATTGCAGGTTCACCTTTATCTGTAGTTGATGATGTATCTGGAGTTGTTGGATCAACTGGAGTAACTGAAGGTTCTGTTGGCTGAACTGCTGGAGCTTCTGTTTCTGTTGAAGCGCTAGGCGTTGTTGGCGTAACTACTTCTGTTGTTGGAGCTGAAGAGTCAATTGGTGCAAGTTCATCTGCTGATACATAACCAGCTTGTGCTAGTGCGATAGTTGAAAGTGCTAGTGTAGCTAATACTTGTTTCTTATTCATTTTCATTTTTCCTTTTCTTTATTTATTTTTCGGGTTATAACCTTTTCCAGTTAAACGAAGCTCCATTCCTGATGGTGTCTTAACTTTTCGAGCTATAACTTGAGCATCTCTCTTAATAGTGCGAATTTGATCATAAACCTTTTTATAAGGCAAATGAAATTCAACATCCCTTAAAAGGCCGTCTACATATCCTCTAGCCTGTTTGACTGCATAGTCTGGCTTCAGGATAAGGTCTGTACCGTCCTCTAAGCGAGCTGTCGCACCTCCTTGTTTTCCTAAAACTTTTAAGTCCTTTAGGCGGACGGTTATTTCATCTGTCATAGATTTCTCCTTGAAGTTGAAAGGCGAAAATTACGCCGTGCTGTGTAAAAACGTATTTTTACATCGGTATTTTATTCGCTGGGTTTATAGTCTAGGAACCCTTACTCCTTCAGCTTATGACCAGTGTCATGCTTTTTCGTTCAGTGGCTGGACTAGATATCCTTTTCTAGTTTGCTACTCGCCCCCGTTTCTTTTTTATCCATAGCCACGCTGTATCAGGGCAAGCCTTGTATTCAGTTTTCAAAGGTCTGTAGTTTAATGACTTCTCGGTCAATATAGATTTATCTGTACTAGGTTTGGTCCGATTCTGATCCTAACAGGTAGTCAATGGTTACCCCGAAATATTCTGCCACATTTTTGGCATTCTCCAGACTTATCTGACTATACCCTGTTTCCCAGTTAGATATGGTGTTGCGAAACACCCCTATCTGATCAGCCAAGGCTTGTTGTGATAATTTGGCTTTTTTTCGTAATTCTCTGATACGATTTTGTGTTTGTTTACTCACATCTACTTGTCTCCTTCATTATTTAAACTTGATGGTATTTCATCATCCATCAGAGGAGCATTCTTCAGCTCCAGCATGACAAGCCCTATTCCATAAGCTAAGATCAATAGTAAAGCCATTGTAACTAGTTTAAACATTACTATCCTCCTGATATCTTCCTTATTTTGTCCGATAAGTTATCTTCTTCACCCATCGAGGATTGATAGAAAACGGCGGAGTCGCTGATGGAAAATTCATACTCGCTCCTGTTCCAAATGAACTTGATACCAATTTTTCTAGTTCCTCTAAGTTGGAAGTGACGGAAATACTGTCTACCGTTTTATCAAAATACTCTACAATCATTTCAATCTCTTGAACTGGTTGAGAAGGTGTAGCCTTCACAGCTTGTAATCTGTTCATTCTCTCTTGGTTATTAAACAATCCCATGAAATCAATCCTCTTTCTGTTGCCATGATGAGAAAATTTGGCTGAGTTTCTCAGCTCTTTCTTTTTTCGGTAAATCAAAAACAGCTTTAGGAACCATGTAGATTTTCTCCTTCGGGCTACGACCTATCGTTAGCACTTTACCATCAATTGGTCTAAATTCATCTTTTAACATGTTTCAACTCCCTTAGACAATTCTGATAAATAGCTATTGAGTTTCGTCTCCGACAGTTTATCTGGATAATAGTATGCAATAAGACTAGGACACTCAGCAGGGGATTTTCTAGCATATTCACTTTGTCCTGATACCTCCATAAAGCCCTGTTCTTTTTCAATGAGTAAAGCCATCTTCCAAAAACGAATCATCATTTTGTAGAAGTAGGCTGGGACATTCTGGATTGATTTTCCTTCAGCCTCTCCTGTTTTAATTTTGAAAATCAATTTATCAAGCTCACGTTCAAGATCTTGCAGCCAAACCTCTCCATAAATTTCCTGACCAGCTAAGAGGTTGTTGTAATTCTTCTCAACTTGACGTTTCGATTGATAGATTTTATTTTCAAGAATTTTTGCATCTTTCCCAAACAAACTGAGTTTCTGAACTAGTTGAGTAGAAAGAAAACCATGTTGCCCCATTTTAAATGCTTCAGAGATTGATAAATCAGAAAGAGATGATTCGCTCTTGTATCGATTAGTATCGTAAAGAGTATCAATCTTACTCTTCTCTGTATTTATTCCGTCCGATTCGTGGACGTTTTGAAGTCCATTTTGCGGACGTCCGTTTTTGATACTTTCGCTATTACCAATGCTTTGGGGTACTTTTTCATATAGAACTTTACCAAAGGCATTAACCCTCTTCAGTAACTCACCATCAGCTGAATAGTGCTCCACTATTTCTAAATTAGCATCGACTAGCTGAAGATAAAGTCTATTCGGCTTATTGAGTCCCTGCCTAACTTCTCGTAAGAGACCATGTTCTTGTAGTTCTTTCTTGATCTTAGTAACCTTCATCTTTCCCTTATCCAATAGCAGCATCAGGTCAGAAACTGTAAAAATTAGAAAGACCGCTCCATTTTCATCAACGTAATCTCTATTTCCCTTCTGGAATGAACTGATACTTAATTTACAGCGATTATAAAGAGCGCCATAAGCTAACTTAGCATCAGATGAAAGACCCGTGTAAGAACTAGTCAATTTGACATAGCCGTTCTCATTGTGTTGAATACGGGTGAAAAAGATTTCTGGAATTTGATAAAAAGTTAGAGTGGCTAGTTGGTCAATCGTGATATCTGCCATTAGTAGCCTCCTACAACTTGTAATCTCAAGCCACCAGCTTCAGGAAAATAGACAAGATGAGTTTGTTCTAACTCTTCAATAGCTGCAATAGCACGGCTTTTAGTCCATCCCATTGTATTCATCAAATCTAAAATCATTACGTCTCTAGTCAACCTTGAGACCTTTGTTTGGTGTTGTTTCATAGGTAATCCTTTCTTGTCACAAACTAGTGTTAATTCACAGCTATATCATAATGGATAATGAGAAAATCTGTTTTAAAGGGACAATCAAATAAATTATAGAATCAAGGTATATAATTTATTTCCCTAAATATACCCCATCAATTCTGGATTAAACTCCAGAGTCAACCACAAGGCTTCATCCTGAGTCAATTGGCTAGTTTGTCCCCAAGTTCCATCTCTAGCTCTTCTGGAGTAAGGATAAGTGCCAAGCTCAATTCTAGGACATAATTCATGAATAACATCATCTTTCATAACTTCCCAAAGTAGACTAGAGGGCTTATAATAATAACCGTTTCCAAGCCAAACTCTATCGAGGTCATCGTATGGAGATACCTTTTCTTCAGAATTTCCTTCAGGGATACAATCAACCATATTTTCATTCTTATCAAGATCTATTACATCGAAAATTTCTAAGGAATCAATATCCATAACAATTTCAATATTATCTGACATTTTTTCTCCTTTCCTTAATTTTTGGCAACGAAAAAAGAGAGCGATTTTCTCACTCTCTCAAGTTATATGATATTTAATTTTTCACTTTCCCAAAACTCTAGACACTTAG